>JBDLIF010000377.1:0-3014 GCA_039714955.1 Pseudomonadota bacterium
AGTTGCAGCTCATCACCGACGAGCGCCAGTTTGGTGAGCTGGATACCCTGAGGGACCCGCTTCCATTGCAACAGTGCCTTGCCGAATGGCTTGGCATCAATCTGCAGGGAGTCAATCAGCAGGTCGAGCCCAGGCAGACGACTGGGATCCACCTCTGCCCAAGCCGTCCCTCCCCCCGTCCGCCCCTGTTCTGGAAACAGCTCACCCGAGGTCAATTTCAGCTGTTTCAGATGTCCCAGTACAGGGCCCTGCTCGACAGCTTTCGGCAGTGTCAGGGTGCCGCTGAGATCGTCGGAATCCAGGCCTATCCGCCAGCCTTCCGCGGTCTGCCCAAGCTGAATCCTTGCATCGGCACAGGCGAGCCCCGCGAGCCTGAGGTCCGCCACCGCCAGATCCACCCCTACCGGCAGCGCCGTCTCCTGGGAATTCATCTCATGCCGCAGCTGACCCATCCAGCCGATCCATTGATTCAAATCAAGCCTATCCATCGCCCCGCGCAGGCGGAAGAGCGGGGAGTGGGGTATCCGCAGCGGTCCGGGACCCAGCAGGATATCCCCCCGCCGAAAACCCTGTCCATCATCTCTCAGCAGTGCGTGCAGGTCATCACCATAGTCGACCCTCAACCTCCGCTTCTGGTCCTGTTGGAAGGCCAGGTCAAGGCCAAACCTGGAGTCCGGCTCCGGTGCTTTACCCAATGGCGCGGGCAGCTCGACCGCCATGCCTCGCAGGTCGGAGTGAATCGACAAACGTACCGGTGTCTCACTCTCTCCATGCGCAATATCCAGGTAGACATCGGCCTGCGTCTCTCCTTCGAGCACGTCTGGGAAGCCCGGGTGAAACTGCTGTCGCAACCAGTCCGCCGCAACCCTCATTCGCGCGCCCACCCGGGTAGACCTTTCGCCCTCTAAGTCCCGGGACTCGATCCTGAACACCAACGGCTGGCCCAGCAGGCGTCCTTTGACATCGCTGCACCATAACCGGGTCTCGTCGAACTGAAGCATTCCATCCAGGGCATCGATGACCAGGTCATGCTCCTTGATCTTCACGGTCGCCTGCTTGAGATCGATGTTTCCCTCGATGCGCCAGCTGTCTCTCTGCTTCAGCGGGATCCTCAAATCGAGCCGGGTACGGCTCCCGCCCTCACCCGCCAGTACAGCCGTATATTTGGCGAACTGCTGTTGGAGCGGGGTCTCCTCCAGCACCCGGAACAGATCATGTAACGGCCCCGCCAGGGAGCCTTTGACCTCGACCGGGGAAGCCTCCTTCAGCTGTCGAATCCTTACCGTTGCGCCTTGCAGATCAGTATCCAGTATCTTCCCATCGAACACCCTGACTTGCAGGCTGTTGTTGAGAAAATGGGCCTGCGCGACCAGCTCCTCCAGGCGCGGCCAATCCGCCATATAGTCCAGCACCAGGTCCTCGGCACCGAACAGCACCTCGAACCGTCCCTCGTGATGGCGGAAGGGAAATGCCCGCATTGGACCATACAGCAGCATGGCACCTGACTTGACATGGCCGCTGACTATTGCGCCGTCTAGCCAGTCGACCAGTGGTTCGGACATGATGCCCACCGGCAGATAGCGACTCTTATGCTCCCCCAGGCCATCCCAGAAATCGGTCTGCATATCGATGACGGGGCTCTCGCCATCCAGGGGAAGCCGCAGATCCAGGCGGCTGTGGGTCTGCAGGTGGTCGTTTGACAGGTAGAGGTCGCTGGTCTTGAGGTGAAGACCTGACTTGTGGCTGAACGCCCAGATGAAGCTGCCTTCCACTTCGTTCGCCATCAGCTTGTCCCGAAACAGATTGGGCATCTCCAGCTCCATTCCCCTGGAACCCAGTTGCAGGGAGCCCCCATCCTGGTTCCCCTGGAACTGGAGTGCCACCCCGCTGAGGCCGGGCACTCCGTTCCAGGGCCGGCTCCGATACTGGGTAATACTTCCACCTGCCCGCCAGCTTAGCCGCTCCCGCTCCCGCTGCTGGATTGCCAGACGAAACCGACTGAGATGACCGTCCGGAGAGAGCCCCGCCAAGGCCTGACGCAGGCGCTCTCCGGCGGGTTCCAGCAGACTGGCGAAGTGAGCAACCGCCTGCACATCCAGGTAGTCCGCACCGACCCGCAGGCGTTGCCGTCCGCTGTCGTCGGACTGCCAGGCCAGGCTCATACGACCCGGCGGCCAGAGCTGCCGCTCATACACCATCAACAGGTGATCAAGATCGAGCTGCCAGCCATCTCCCTGCCGATGCCAGTCAAACAGGCTGGAGAGCCGCTCCAGTGAAAATGCTGGCGCCTTGCCGTCACCAAGTTCCAGATCACGCAACTCCGTGACACCCTGGAGACGCGTCAACCGCCCCTGTTTCAGCTCTCCCCAAAGCCTAAGATCCAGCCTGCCATTGCCAACCCGGAGCCCCCAGGGCAGATGATCCGCCACATAGCGACCCAACTCCACCGCCCCTGTCTTCAGAAAGAGTTGGCCGTTAACCGCCAATGGATCATCCCTCCCCTCGAGCAGATCCACCATCAGATGGACCTGCTCGGACGATCCAGCTCCCAGGCGTGCGCTGGCGACCAGCCGATGTCTGACATCGCTGTTGAAAAGATTTCCATTGACCCGGGTAAAATGGAGTGGTTGGGCCTCACTCGCCAGATCCTTCCAATGGATTTCAACATCGCGCAGCCGCAGCTGAGTACGCCGCAAAAAAACCCCCGCCAGCGAGCCCCGCCCTTCACCCAGGCCCTCCCTGAAACCATTCACCGTAAGACTGCCGTCCGGGTAGCGGACAAAATCGAGCCGGGTGCCCACCACCCGCCCCCTGCCCAGGATCAATTCACCCTGGCGGAGACTACGCAGCAGGTGGATGTCGGCGTGGACCTCGCGCAGATGCAGCCGAGCCATGCCGGTTTTCGGATCAACCAGAGATATATCGGTAAGATGCAAGGCCAGATGGGCATTATGCATCTCAGCATGCATGCTGCCGATACGCAATGGCATACCGGCCACGCTCTCGGCAACCCG
>JBDLIF010000378.1:0-2956 GCA_039714955.1 Pseudomonadota bacterium
CGTTCGGTCAAGCGGGGGGCTGGCTGCCGCAGTAGTTGCTGCCAGTCAGGTCGGCCACTGAAAAGCTCACCATCCCACCAGACATTGCCCGCATGCAGGGCCTCTTTTTCGGTAGTGGAGATGGCCGGCATGACGCGGCGGAACTGTTTGAGCAGGGGGGCGGTGATCCACTCTCTGCGTAGAGATGGCGCTAAATAGAAGAAAAGTCCAACAACATAGATCCCCCAGAATGTAAGGGCCAGGGCTGTCGGTAACAGTCCACTCCATTGCAGGCCTGCGAGCAGAATGGGTGGCAGCGCCAACCAGACGATTGGATTGGCTGCCTGATAGGCCAATATCCACAGGGTGATCAACAGGAGCAGAATACCGATAGCCGTCATTTATCAATCTCCCGAACAGGTCCGCGCATGAATGTCATGCGCTCTTCAGTCTCTTTTGGGGGATACGTCTTCGCTTCCCGGTTTGGTTTCAGTCTGAACAGCTTTCCACTCTCGCTGCAGGGTTCGCAGTAATCCCGGGTCTGAGCGGCAAATTCCACTTCATCGTCGTTATAGAGGATGGCGTCATCGCACCAGGGTAGGCGGCGGTAGACCCCCAGATCATCCAGGCCAAGAAAGGGGTACTTGATGATGTTGAAATAGGGTGAATAGTCGAAATCCTTGGGCGTGAAGAGCCGGGGATTGCGTTTGAAAAAACGGATGCTGCCATCCTCGCTGCGGTCGATAAAGGGCAGGATCGGGAAGTTGACGGTGCTGAAGGCGGCGGCCAGCAGGGAGGAGCAGACGGTTCTGGTGGGTTCGCCCGCATTGTGCTCAAACAGACTGGAACGCCAGCGTCTGGGCAAGATGCTCCAGGGAAAGATAAAGCGCGCCAGATCGAGCAGATGGCGTACATCATAATCACTCCCCAGACGGTGAATCGCATAGTTGACCACCCGCTGGGCATCGGCCGGCTCCAATCCGGTGGGTCGGCAGATGCGCAGATGGTCCATACGATACTTGGAGATGGGAGAGATGATGGTTCCCTCGCCCAGCAGTGCCTCGACGATCAGTTGCTCACCCGGGTCTCCCTCATAATCGCCTCTGATCCTCGCCTGCAACATCCTGTCGTCGATATCGAACAGCCGGCCGATATAGAGCGCCGAGTGGGTCCAGGAACTCTGGGTGATGGTCTTGATCACCTCACTGACCCGGCTGCGGCCTTCAACCAGCAGCACGTCACCCGGTCTCAGCTCATAGCAGAGCCGATTGAAATCACACAGTGGCGAGTTGGGGGGAGGGCCCTCTTTCACCAGCCACTCGGAGATAGCCTCCATGAACTGTTGCGCAGCGTGCCGCATAAAAACCTAGCCTATTAGTCAAGTATATACACAGTATAGACAGATAAGCCTTGTAAGGGGTTTCATCAGCAGTCCTGCTTGGTATTAGGTATGATGTATTAATTTAATATTAATCAGTAAGTAATATATCTTTCTTAAGTTATATTATAAGGATGTGGACCAACCTTTTCCAGAGGTCAATGCCTTCAGATAACAGTTTGATTTGTAACTATTCAGCTTCTTCACAAGTTCGTCACTGCTTTCAGGTATTTCTTAAAAAAGTCGCCGTGAATACGTCCTTGTAGGCTTACAACTGGCGCTCCCTGACTCCATTGCTCCACCAGATCCGGCAGGCCCCTTCATCCGACACCATGCAGGGGCCGATGGGATTGCGCGGGGTGCAGGCCTCGCCATAAAGGCGGCACTGATTGGGATATTTTCGACCCAGCACCACCTGGGCACAGTCACAACCTGGCGGCATCTCTCCGGCCCGTCGACGTTGTGCCTTGGCATAGTCCGGGAAGCGGGTACGGGCATCCCACTGACGGTAGTCCGGGTTCAGGCGATAACCGGATTTCGGGATGCTGCCTATACCCCGCCAGTTGGCGTCCACCACATCCAGGGCGGTGGTGAGGTGCTGCCGTGCACCGGGATTGCCACCGGGTCTGACCAGTTCCGGATAGCAGTTGTCGAGAAACAACCGCTCATCGAGCAACTGTCGCAGCACCGAATAGGTGGCCGCCAGCAGGCTTTCGGCGGTAAAACCGGCCACTGCGGCGGGGATGCGGTGTAACTCGACCACGAACTCCCACTCTTCGGGTCCCATTATCGTGGCGACATGACCCGGCGCCACCAGGGCATCGAACCCCGGGCTGCCTGAACCGAGCAGCATGGCAACGGCCGGCCAGGTCAGGCGGCCGGAGAGCAGGATGGAGAGGTTGTCCGGGATGCCCTGCACCAGTAGCGCCGCCACTGGGGCGGTGGTGGTCTCGAAACCGGCGGCAAAAAAGACCAGCTGTCTATGTGGATTCGCTTCAGCCAGCTGTAACGCCTCGAGCGGGGAGGCGATGGGGCGTACATCGGCCCCGCTGGCATGGGCCTGATCCAGTGAACGGGGCTCTCCCTTGGGGATATTTACCGGCACCCGCAGCATGTCGCCGAAGGCAAGTAGAATGATCTCTTCGTTGAGGGCCAGTTGCATGGCCTGGTAGACGTCCTCTTCCGGACAGATGCAGACCGGGCAACCCGGGCCTGGGATGAGTTCGATCTGCTCCGGCAGTGCGCCACGCAGCCCTGCCTGGCTGATGGAACGTTCATGGCCACCGCAGACATTCATGATACGGACCCGCTCAGGCAGCTCCAGATCGTGGATCCGCTGCAGCCAGGCCTTGGCGTTCAATGACATGGAGATTGCTCAGGCGCGGCCCTTAGTCATGGGCATGCAGTTGGGCACCATCCGGCTGCAGCTTGGGCGTGACGGTTTCGCCGTTGGCCCGGCGTTCTGACTGCTGCGCCAACTGTTTGTCCAACCAGTCGAGCCAGTGGTTAATCCCCTCTCTGCTTCTGGCGGAGAGGCTGGTGACAGGCTCCGTGATGGCGAGATTACGTATCGCCGTTTCCGCCTTCTCGGGGTTGAAG
>JBDLIF010000379.1:0-2956 GCA_039714955.1 Pseudomonadota bacterium
ATGGGCGCAGAGGTCGATCAGCCCCGGACAGACCACCTGGCCGCTGGCGTCGATCACCTCGGCCTCGAATCCTTTCGGGATCTTGCCCAGGGCGTGAATCCTCCCCTTCGCGATATGCAGGCCAGTGATCTGGTCGATGCCATTGGCCGGGTCGATGACTCGGCCGTTGAGTATGCTGAGGTTCTGTTTTTTCATCGGTTCACACCTCCTGCGTCCGCAGATTATGCGTGCCGATGACCATGGAGATCACCGCCATGCGCACCGCGATGCCATAACTGACCTGTTGCAGAATGACCGAGCGGGAACCATCGGCTACCTGGGAGTCCATCTCCACCCCCCGGTTGATGGGGCCAGGGTGCATGACGATTGCCTCTGAATCCGCTTTGGCCAGACGTTGTTCGGTGAGACCGAAGAGCTGGAAGTACTCGTGTTCACTGGGCAGCATGGCGCCTTGCATACGCTCCCGCTGCAGGCGCAGCATGATGATCACATCTACATCGCGTATGCCCTGATCCAGGTCATGATAGCTGTGTACGCCCAGGCTGCGGGTATCGGCTGGGAGCAGGGTCTTGGGAGCGACCACTCGGACCTCGGATACTCCCAGGGTGTTGAGGGCGAGAATCTGTGAACGGGCCACCCGGGAGTGGAGAATATCACCCACTATGGCCACGCGGAGTCCGGCAAAGTCCCCCTTGTGGCGGCGGATGGTGAACATATCGAGCATGGCCTGAGTCGGGTGGGCGTGGCGGCCGTCACCGGCGTTCATTACCCCCACTCCAGGATCGGCGTGCTGGGCGATGAAATGGGCAGTGCCGCTGGAGGCGTGGCGCACCACGAACATGTCCATATGCATCGCCTCCAGGTTGCGCAGGGTATCGAGCAGGGTCTCGCCCTTGGAGGTAGCGGAGGCGCTGATATTGAGATTGAGCACATCCGCCGAGAGTCGTTTGGCAGCCAGTTCGAAGGTGGTGCGGGTGCGGGTGCTGGTCTCGAAGAAGAGATTGGCCACCACCTTTCCGCGGCACAGTGGCACCTTCTTCACGGTACGTTCGGAGACCCCGGTGAAGCCTTCGGTAGTGTCGAGGATTTCGGTGAGTATCGCACGGTTCAGGCCGTCGATGGTGAGAAAATGTCGCAGCCTGCCTGCCTTGTCCAGTTGGAGATTGACGCTGGCTTGGCTCATGGCTCGATCTGATGCTCCTGGTTGCGTGAGCTTCGGTTGGATTCCTGCCCAATTACCAGACCAAGGGGGTCAGGGCCGGTAAGGGTGATATGCTGATAATTTTCCAGCGCGGGCTTCACCCCAATCACATCGGGCTGGATTGGCAGTTCCCGCCCGCACCGGTCCACCAGGGTGGCGAGAATCACCGACGCCGGACGGCCGTAGTCGAAGATCTCATTGAGTGCGGCGCGGATGGTGCGGCCGGTATGCAGCACATCGTCGACCAGTATAATATGGCGGTCGTCCACCGGGGTCGGCAGGTTGGAGGGGTGGACCTCCGGATTCATGCCGATGCGGGTAAAATCGTCCCGGTAAAAGGAGATATCCAGGGTGCCGAGGGGATCGGTGAGGCCGAGCTCTGCGTGCAGCATCTCGGCCACCCAGACCCCACCAGTACGGATGCCGATGATCAGCGGATGCTGGATCTGGCGCTGGTTGAGCAGGCTCCATAGCTTGCCTGCCATGACGTCGACCAGCGATTCCACCTCATCGGCGTTCATGAATCTTTCTACCTGCATAGGATTACCTTTTGTTTATCTCTAAGGCGAATTCAATTGGGGCTGTCACTCAGCCAGGTCTCCAGGATCAGTTTTGCCGCCATGGCGTCATATTTTTCGACCTCTTTGATCTTCTGTCCCAACCGGTCCCGGGCCTCGGCAGAGGTAAATCGTTCATCCGCCAGATGGACTTTGAGATGGAAGCGTCCCTCCAGCTGACGGGAAAAGCGCAGGGCCGGGATTGTTGCATCCGTCTCGGAATCATCAAGGTTCAAGGGAAGACCGACTATCAATGCATCGGGTTTCCACTCTTCAATGAGTTGTCCGATGCGCTCCCAGTCCGGCCGGTTTTTTACCGGTAACAGGGTTTCCAAGGCGCTTGCCGTGCCGGTCACGGTCTGGCCAACCGCAACGCCAATCTTGCGAGCGCCATAGTCAAAGCCAAGCAGGGTTGCCATTCAGGCGTGGCCGGCATCACTGCTCAGCAGGTTTAGATCCACTCCCAGCAGGTCCGCCGCGGCCTGCCAGCGCTCCTGGCTGGCCCGTTTGAAGATGATGTCACTCTGCGCCGGGCCATTAAGCCAGGCGTTTTGTGTTATCTCCTCTTCCAGTTGGCCGGCTCCCCAGCCGGCATAACCCAAGGTGACCAGTGAGTTGACGGGACCCTTGCCCGCCGCGATCGCCTGCAGGATGTCAAACGAGGTGGTCACACTGATCTCTTGTGTGACTTTCAGGGTCGAGTCCCACTCTGAGGTGGAGTCATGCAGTACGAATCCGCGGTCTCCCTGGACCGGGCCACCCAGGTAGACGGGCTGGTCAGAGACGCTGGTATCCGTAATCTCAATCTCCAGCTGTGCAAAGATGTCAGCAAGATGCAATCCCATCGGGCGATTGATCACCAGCCCCATGGCGCCTTCTTTGCTGTGCTCACAGATATAGGTGACGGTATGGAAAAAGTTGGGGTCCGCCAGGTTGGGCATGGCGATGAGAAAATGGTTGGTAAGGTAACTCTCCGGACGCATCTTTATAGTATCCCGTCAGAGGGGGATGGCTGCAACCGATATTCTGGTACTCCATCAATACAACCTTGACGGAGCACTAGGGCGTTCTGTTGTATCTGCTGGGTCACTTCGAGTCCAAGCGGTCGCTACGCAGGAATTGCCAGGTGCGGGTGATGTCCAGAATATCTGTTTCCTGGCGGATTTCCTGGGGAAATGGTGAGTAGGGTGCGGCCAGA
>JBDLIF010000380.1:0-2949 GCA_039714955.1 Pseudomonadota bacterium
GCAGTGGACAACACTCCAGGGTTGCATTCCGCCAGGCTTGTTGGTTAACGTATTCCTCGCTGGTGAGATTTGTATTGAATCGCAACTGCACCGGCCATTGGCCCGCACGGCTGCAACCGTGGCTGGCCACTCTTATTTTGGGTCCCCGCCATTATGCCTACACCCGCCAAAGTGTCCTACCGGTGAACGAGATGAAAAAGATCTGTCCTCGGCCTTCTCTCTCTACACCACCTGATTCAATGATCACCGGTGGATAAAACCGCAATGAAACTGCCGGTGGTCAGCGATCTACTGTGAGGAGCAACAAAGGTGATACAGCCGCTTCACCCGGAAGCGCCGGAAACGGCTCACACAAAAGTCTGTTCGGCACCGCCGCCAACTCTCCGTCAATGAAGATCAATGGGGTGCGATCACGCAGCCAGGGCGGGATCCCCCAGGCCTGCAAGAGTTTTTTCAGGCTGCGATGATGTTTCGAACCCGCGGGAATACAGCGCTCCCCACCTCGCCGGAAGCGGATCTCCACCTTGGCGGAACGCCATTTCTCTACAGATATGCCTCTATCGGCTGGGGTAAGGGTTATTTCTCCCATGCCAGACGGCAGCATCACCGGCCTCTCATCCAGCCAGGAGATGACCCGTGCAGGATCGTGAGGGGGAAGCGGTTTGAGTAGAAACAGTCCATCGCGGAAGCGCCGTACCTCCTCATCCCCCCAATGTACCAGGGGCCGAGCATCTTCCCGGCAGTTGAGACACTCCTCCTCAATGCGCTGCAGGTGGCGCGAACCCGGCATCGTTCCACCCAGTTGACGCACCCAATGACGCAACAGGCTGCGCCGGCGGGGTGCCGAGAGTGCCCGCAGGGCAGCGATTGAAAGGGTAGCCGGCCATGGACCCTGAGCCTTGTCGAGATCCTGCGCGGCCTGCTCGTCCACCAAGCCCTGCAGTTCACCGCTGAGCCGGGCGGAACGGGCTATGGTTGCCGCTGCCGCTGGCCAGCGCTGCTGCAGCAACGGCATGACCCGTAAGCGGATGTAGTTCCGATTGAAACGAAGATCCTGATTGCTGGGGTCCTCCACCCAGCTTAACTGATGCCGCCTGGCATAGGCCTCCAACTCACTCCGGGAGAAATCAAGCAGTGGACGGGCCAGCCAGCCAGGACCAAACTGGCTCAACCGGGGCATTGCCGCCAGACCAGCGGGGCCGCTGCCACGCAGCAGCTGCAGTAGAAGGGTCTCCGCCTGGTCGTCCTGGTGCTGGGCAGTCAGTAGCATGTCATCTTCATTCATGGCACCGGCCAAGGCGGCATAACGTCTGTCGCGGGCCAGAGCCTCCAGGCTCTCGCCCGGTTTTGCAGCGAGTTCGAGATGGATCTGCCGCAGGGGGATAGCCAGCGCCTGACAGAATTGTTCGCAGTGCCTGCCCCACTCATCGGCCTCCGCCTGCAGGCCATGGTGGATATGGGTAGCCGTCAGCCTGACGGGCAGCTGATCCCTTATGCGGACCAGAAGGTGGAGCAACACACTGGAGTCGAGCCCCCCACTGAAGGCGAGATGGTAGCTGCCGGCCGCTGGGAAAGCCTGCAGTATCTGCTGAAAACGGGCAAGGGTTAACTTCACTGGAGTGGTCCAGCGGGGAGAGACGGATCAGTCTCCGGTGAACTGGCCGTATTGCATGAGCCGCTGATAACGGATATCCAGCAGTTTGTCGACGGCCATACTCTGCAGGTTCTCCAGCCCCTGTAACAGGGCGTGCTTGAGATTCTTGGCCATTGTCTCGATGTCGCGGTGCGCGGCACCCAGGGGTTCAGGGATGATCTCGTCGATCAGTTCCAGCCCCTTGAGTCTCGCTGAGGTGATGCCCATGGCCTCCGCGGCCAGCGGCGCCTTCTCGGCGCTTTTCCACAGGATAGAGGCGCAACCTTCCGGTGAAATCACCGAATAGGTGCTGTACTCCAGCATCATCACCCGGTCACCTACCCCAATGGCAAGCGCGCCACCCGAACCACCCTCACCGATCACGGTGCAGATGATGGGGGTGCGCAGACCCGACATCACCCTCAGGTTGCGGGCAATGGCCTCGCTCTGACCCCGCTCTTCCGCATCCATGCCGGGATAGGCCCCGGGGGTGTCGATGAAGGTCAGAATCGGCAGCTTGAAGCGTTCCGCCATCTCCATCAGGCGCAGCGCCTTGCGGTAGCCCTCTGGTCTCGGCATACCAAAATTACGGTACAGTTTGTCCTTGGTGTCCCGGCCTTTCTGCTGACCAACGATCATCACCGGCTCTCCTTCGATGCGCGCAACCCCGCCGATGATGGCGTGATCGTCCGCGAAGGCCCGGTCACCGTGAAGCTCGTGAAACTCGTCGAAGACCAGCTCGACATAGTCCAGCATATAGGGACGCTGGGGGTGACGGGAGAGCTGGGAGATCTCCCAGGGCTTCAGGTTGGAAAAGATCGATTCGGTGAGCGACTGGCTTTTGTTCTCAAGCCGGGTAATCTCGTCCTGAATATTGATCTCATTATCATTACCAACCAGACGAAGTTCTTCGATCTTCGCCTCAAGTTCCGCGATTGGTTGCTCAAATTCGAGAAAGTTCAGATCCATGGGCGGACTATACCGGATTCAGTTTTGATAGGACAGTATAGTCTCCTATCGAAGATGTTGTCAGTTTCCCGTTTGAAATACCCACTGACCGCTTATTACCAACAAGATTCCGAGGCAAAAAGTGGACTGCACCGAAAACAGGGGTTAACGTTAGTCTCATGCTTGCTCAGCTCGCAGCCGATGCCCTGGTTGTTTTACACCTCGCTTTCATCCTGTTTGTCATGCTCGGCGGCTTGCTCGTTTTTAAATGGAAAAAGGCTATGCTACTGCACCTACCCTGTGTGGTGTGGAGCGCCCTGCTCGAGTTCAACGGCTGGATCTGTCCACTCACTCCGTTGGAAATATAC
>JBDLIF010000381.1:0-2917 GCA_039714955.1 Pseudomonadota bacterium
ACGAAGAATCTGAGCAGCTGCTCATCCTCTGGCTGCTCCTCCAACTGAAAATACTCCTCAAAGGTCGTTTGGCCCGGCAGAAAATTTAACAGCGCCGCACCCATCCCAAGTGGCGCCGCGGTTATGGCGGGAATCGCCAACTCCGTGCAGGCTGTAAATACCCTTCGTCGAGCTTCCACAGCGAAAAAATCGAGTCCATCGACATAGAGATCCACGTCTTTCAGGAAATCCCGCGTATTCGAGGCATCCACACCCGTTGGAAACATCCGAATCTCAAGATCCGGATTGATATCCAGCGCCATGTTCGCCAGGGTTTCAACCTTGCGGGTTCCAATCGTCTTGAGGCTGGCCCCAGCCTGCCGGTTGAAATTAGCCAATTCGAATTCATCGAGATCCGCTATATGAAACGACCCTATTCCCAGGCGGGTGAGGGTCAACAGGTGGCTGCCCCCTACGCCACCCATTCCCGCAATGGCAATGGTTTTCGTTCTTAATATCTCCTGCTCGGACGCCGTGACCCATCCAATATTTCGCGAGAACGCTGTGCTGTAATCAAAGCTGTCCGTCATCATCTCTCCCTTGCAATCAATATCTCGAAAACTCATCGCCTAAATACCGCCAGCACAGTATAGCGTCTCACTACTCTTATTCTGAGAAAAAGTGGTACCGCCCCCTGGATGTCAGTTGCTATCGTCAACCTAGAATCCGCGGTTGGACGGGTAGAGGGCATTTGCGCTAGCGCAGGACAGGAGCAAATCCTGCGCTGTCTGTATGATCAAATGCCGACCACCGCAGATTATTCGACTTTGATCCTATGCCGTTTGGCCTTTTTTACCTTTGGCAGGGTCAGCTCGAGGAGTCCATCCTTGAAGCTGGATTGAACCTTGTCCCCATCAACCTCCGCCGGCAGTCTGACCGTGCGGGAGAAAGAGCCAGAGGATACCTCGCGATGGTAGTAATCGCCTCCCTCCTCTTTCTTTGCCATGATTCACTCTCCTTTCAGATCAATCCAGTAAGCGGCCCTCCAGCATTTCTTAGATGCTGAAGTTCACTGCCAGTCAATTACCCGGTTGTTGAAAACCAAGGCATGGAGATGACGCTCCCTCTACTTTTAATTTGGTCCTTTTTGGACAATTTTCAAGCCAATGCGGAGAGGCAGCTGTATCCACGATCTCAGCAAGGATTGCCAGGATGTACATATTCATGATTTTCAGCCGGCGGGCCGCTCCAGGGCCTGACGCAGGCCGCGAAAGCGTTTCCGGTACTGAGCGGGTGTCACCCCAACCTTGCGCCGGAAGAGCCGGCCGAAGAAGCTGGCATCCTCATAGCCCACCTCATTGGCAACCGCCTCGATGGGCTGATCCGTCGTCTCCAAGATCTGTTTGGCCTCCTCCAGGCGCAGGGTATGTACATAGTCCATGGGCGAAAGACCGGTGGCCTTGGCGAAGCGCCGTTTGAAGGAGCGTTCCGCCAGACCACTGAGTTCCACCATCGCCGCTACCGGCGACTCCTGCTCATAGTGCTCGGCGATCCAGCTCTGGCATTTTCTGATCACCGCATCCTCCACCTGACGGGCGGAGGTCAATGAGGCATAGGGTTGCTGACCGATGTGGTGCCAGTCCACCAGATAGATCTTGGCCAGCCGCATCGCCTCCTCCACCCCCAGGAAGCGGGCGATGAGAAACAGCGCCAGATCCTGCCAGGAGGTGCCACCGCCGGCCATGACGATGCGCTGTTCGAGTCCCGTGACCACCAGGGCACGCTCCGATTGCATGCGTATCCCCGGATAACGGCTGCTCAGGGCATCACAGTAACCCCAGTGGGTGGTGGCCTCCTGCCCTTCGAGCAGACCGGCTTCGGCCAGTATCACCGCGCCCGAGCAGGCGGCGGCCAGGGTGGCGCCGGCCGCATAACAACGCCTCAACCATTCGATCTCGGCCGGATAACGGCCTGCCAGGGCCTCCTGGGGCGCCACAAAGACCTCTGGCACGCAGATCACATCAGGTTGAGGGCAATCATCCAGCAAGACATGAGGCTCCACCCATACCCCGTTGGCGACAGTAAATCCTTTTTTATCCGCCGAGACGATAAAAGACTGGATACGCGGCTCTCCGGGCACGCCCTTGACCAGAAAGTCCCAATCCCGTCCGGCGCTGGCGAACAGATCGTACATCCCGTACAGGGTGGATGCGGTGATCTCAGGAATCGCCAGTAAGGCCACTGTAAGCCGCTCTTTTTTCTCTTGCATGGCCTATTTGTCCGGTTTTCGCCCGATTCGGCTTTAGTCCCTCTACATAGATGAGGATAACCTATTCCTCAACAACCCTGAGTGTTCGTTTGAAAATCAACCGATCCGGAGAACCAACATGGCAAAGTACAGACATCAACTACCGCAACTATGCAACGAACTGTTCATTACCGACGGAGGCCTGGAAACCACCCTGGTCTTCCAGGATGAGCGCGAACTCCCCTGTTTTGCGGCCTTCGATCTACTGAAGGATGAGTCAGGTTATGCTCGCCTGCGAGCCTACTTCGAGGATTACATCAAACTGGCCAAGCAGCACAACCTGGGGTTTGTGCTGGAAAGCGCCACCTGGCGCGCCAGCACTGACTGGGGGACACAACTGGGCTACTCGCAAAAGGAGCTTGATCAGCTAAACCACCGGGCAATCGAGTTGCTGCATGAACTACGTGATGAATACGAAAACGACCAGGCGCCCATCGTCATCAGCGGATGTATCGGACCACGGGGTGATGGCTATGCCCCCGACCAGAACATGACGGTCGAAGAAGCGGCAGGGTATCACCTGCCGCAGATAAAAACCCTGGGTGAGGCGGCTGTGGATATGGTATCCGCCTTCACCATCCCCACCGTTGATGAGGCCATAGGTATGGTTCAGGCGGCTCAGACCGCTGG
>JBDLIF010000382.1:0-2902 GCA_039714955.1 Pseudomonadota bacterium
CATCCTCATCCAGCAGCTCGAGTTCGAGCTGCATCCGCGCGATAGGCGTGCGTAGGTCATGGGAAATTCCCGCCAGCAGGGTGGTGCGGTTTGCCATCAGCACCTTGAGCTGCCGCTCCATATGGTTGAAGTTGCGCGTCAGCTCCAGCAGCTCCGCCGCACCGGTCTCCTCCAGGGGCTCTCCACTCTTGCCCATGCCGATACGGGTGGTGGCATCCGCCAGAATGGCGAGGGGATGGGTAATCCGACGCACCTGGAAGAGTGAGGTCAGGACCGCGATCAGGGTACCCATCAATACCATCATGATCATGGTGAGTGGGATCGGGCTGAGGAGTCTCTCCTCGGTAAATCCCACCCTCAGGGTCCTGCCCCCCATATCGACATCCACCCAACCCCATTCGGGCATGGCTTCATCGAGCAGTAACACATGGTCCTTACCCGTGCGTTTGTGCAGGGCGTCCAGGAGGTAACCGATATAGATGTGGGTCGTTTGATGGACCGGCAGATCATCCCCCTTGGTACCGATAAAGAGATCATGCCGTTTGAGCATCTCCCGTTCGAAATCGGGCCGGGTGCCGGGTGGCAGCTCAACCCAGATCTGGGTGGTCAGGACGATCAGCGCGGAGAGGTCGTCCGCCGCACGCTGGGTCAAGGGCATAGCCACGAAGTAGATGACGACGCTGAGGGAAAAGAGGGAAAAAATCAAAAAGGCGAAAGCGAACGCCAGGGCGGTGCGTCCAAACAGGGTTCTCGGTTTACGCTGGAATTTCACGCCCCAACTGCTCTAGGCCTCATCATCCCCCTGGGGAGTGAAGATATAACCCCTGCCCCAGACGGTACGGATAAAGAGTGGTTGCTCAGGATTCTTCTCGAGTTTTTTACGCAACCGGGTCACTCGCACATCGATGCTCCGGTCATAGGGCGATCTCTCATACCCCTTGATCAGTTCAATCAGATGATCCCGGGTCAAAATCCTGTTCGGATTCTGCACGAACGCCTCCAACAGGGAAAACTCCCCGGAGGTCAGACTGATCGTCTCCCCCTCGCAGGTGAGCGAGTTGGTCATGAGGTTCAACTGATAGCCGCCAAATTTATGCATCCCCGATGCACTTTCAGTCGCTGATGGGCTATCTTCCTGTTCACAGGTACGGCGCAGGATCGCCTTGACCCTGGCGGACAGCTCACGGGGGTTGAACGGCTTGGGCAGATAGTCGTCCGCCCCTACCTCCAAGCCGATGATACGGTCGATATCCTCACCCCGGGCGGAGAGCATCAGGATGGGCACGGAGCTGGAACCACGTAACCGCCGGGCAATGGAGAGGCCATCCTCCCCCGGCAACATCAGATCCAGAATGAACAGATCGACATCATGCCTGGCCAGATAGGAATCCATTTCCTTCGCATCCATAACCCCGTCGACATGGAAGCCCTCCTTGCTCAGGTACTTGATCACCAGCTCCAGGAGCTTTTCATCATCATCAACGACAAGAATCTTTGTTTTTTCCAGTTCCATAGTAGACAGAGCCCTAAAAAACAGGTGTTATATTTGCCTGGTGGGTCAGTTGGTTGCTCCAGGCCTGGGAAACATACTGTAACAGTTTATCCCGTTTCAGAAATACCAAAGAAACAGGTACAGCCTAATCTTACAGTCACAAAACAGGTTAACCCTTAGAGGAGAACATCGATGATTGATTCACTCAAACTAGTATCCCTTCCGGTGCTGCTGACCATGTCGCTGGCCGCCGGCAGTGTGGTAGCGGATACGGCGGCAGGACCCGAAAAGAGCGTAAGCAAGGAACAGATCTTCGCCGGCGCGCGGAACCAGGTGGTCCTCGACGGCCAGCAGTTCAAGAACGTCGCCCAGGAGGATCAGCTGCGGCATCGGGTCAACGAGAACCTGGACAAGGGCGAGAAAAACCGCTATGAGAAGCAACAGGGCAAGCAGTCCAAGAACCAGCATCAGTACCAGTATAAAAACCAGTCCGGCAGCCAGCACATGCATCAGAGTCAGAGCGGCTCCATGAGCAGAGGCGGTAAAGGTGGTGGCGGTGGTGGCGGTGGACGTCGCTAAGCGCACCTACGGGTTTAATCCAAGAGACGAATCGAACATGCACACTCAAACCCTGCTGTTGGCATCATTGCTGCTCATCTCCCTGGCCGCCACCAGCGCCTGGGGCGAGGGGCAGGGTGTTGGCGAAGCAACAGACCATGACCCGGTTCCTCAAACCTCCAATATCGAAGACTGGGACGAGGAAGAGGATGGGGAGCAAGGCTGGACCTTTTTCGGCATGGGCTATGAGAGCCGAACCTCAGCGGCCAGCGGTTCCGCGGCCGCCACCGCGGCGAGTGTTAGCGGAAGCGGCGGTGGCAAGGGCAAGGGTGGCGGAAAAAAATAACCGGCCGGCAGACCGATCCTCAGGATGACGGTTGCAACTGCTGATGGCCACTCTGCCGGTCATCACGGGAACCCCTCCAAACGAGTCATTGAGTTAACGTCCAGCCCCCCTATCCGTGGGGTGTTTCTGCAACGAAATCAAACCAACTTCTGAGCATTGCGTTATTGCTGGACGAAGACGCCTCTTCCCTCCTTATTCCTTGTGGTGCGATTAAACCTAGATTCCTCAGTTGACCGCTCCATTCTTCTGTTAACGAGTTGAAATTATGTTTGTTTTGTTCGCTAGACACCTTCACCCTCTGGGTGAATCACGCTACGGGGTAGATTGCACGTTTGTGGCGGCGCATGGCCGGTTCATATTCCAGACGGAACCGGCATTTCCCACATCCATGTGGGGCATCTGCGTTACAACTCCTTGGAATAGAATAACTATTACTCCGGGCATCCTGCCCTCCACCCTACGGGCCAGCTCAAGCTGTTCAAATCGCTCCAGGCGATTTAGTCCGC
>JBDLIF010000383.1:0-2888 GCA_039714955.1 Pseudomonadota bacterium
CTTTGTGTGCGCCAATGCCCAATAGAGATTCGCATCAAGCAGTGTGAAGCGGAAGAAGCGGATGCAACAGCGGTTGCACGGGTAGCGCAACGGGTTGGCAATGAGTGTCCACCCAAGCACGCTATTACCCTTGAACTTGTCGAATTTACCAATGGTGAAACCCGGATGGAGCCGAAGGTGAGAAAGGGCTGTGTCGGCTGTGGCGTCTGTGAGATGATCTGTCCGGTGGAGAGCGCGGCAATCGTGGTCGATCTGGATGAAAATACCGATACCCGGGGAGATCGAGGTCGGCGTCTGATGTCCAGGCCAAGGCAAATGTCGCGAGGGCCGGAAGCAGAGGAGCAGCCTGCCTCCTACAACGCTTCCACACCCCTTAAGGGCGGTTGAGATGAACTACATCAAAGAGTCCCTGGCCCAGGTGTTCGGCGCCAAGCCGCAACGTCCATCAAAGGACGAACAGTCGGCCGAAGTCCTGGCAATCTATGAGGGAAAGAGAGGCAAGCTGTCGAAGGCGGATGTGGAAAATGTGCGCCATGAGCACAAAAAGACCTGCTGCAACAAATGGCAGCGCCGCCGTTGGGCCACCCTGATCCTGGTCAACCTGCTTTTCGTGGTCTCTTTCTATTTCGATGTGCAACTGCTGGAAGGCTCGCTGACCGCTTCACGTTTTGTCGGCTTTCACATGGCGGATCTCAACGCCGCACTGCAGGTGATGCTGGCCTACAAGCATGTGGTGCTCAATCTGATCATAGGCACCGTGACGGTTTTTCTGTTCTGGCTACTGCTGGGTGGACGGAGCTTCTGTTCCTGGGTCTGCCCTTATCACCTGTTGTCGGAATGGGCGGAGTATCTGCATCTCTGGCTGGTGAGGAAAAAGATCGTCAAGAACCACAGCTTCAACCGGAAGGTACGTGGTGTCTTCTATGTGATTTTTGCCTTGTTGGCGTTGGTGTCCGGCTACACGGTTTTTGAGACCCTCTCACCTACCGGTATACTCAGTCGTGCCTTGATCTATGGCCCTGGTGTGGCATTGATCTGGGTGGCTGCGTTATTGCTGTTCGAGGTCTTCTATTCCCGCCGGGCCTGGTGCCGTTATGTCTGTCCCATCGGAGTGACCTACGGCGTCGTCGGTCTGGCCTCGCCGGTTCGGGTGAAGTACAACGCGGAGGCCTGCCACCACGAAGGGGACTGCCGCAAGGTCTGTCTTGTGCCCCATGTGCTTGACCTGACCATCAGGGGGACTGCCTATGACGTGAATCAGGATGTGGGCGCTGACTGCACCCGCTGTGGCATGTGCGTGGATGTCTGTCCGACCAGTTCATTGACCTACGAGATCAAGGGACTGAGCAAGATGCTGTAGCCCGCATTTCTCCATGATTCGATTTGAAAACATCGTAAAACGCTTTCGCCGTAACCAAGTGCTCAAAGGCGTGAATCTGACCATTGATCGGGGCCACCGGGTTGCCTTGGTGGGTTCCAATGGAGCCGGCAAGACCACCCTGATTCGTTGTCTTCTGGGTGAGTACATCTGTGAGGGGAGGGTGACCGTCGATGGCATGGAGCCGCGTAAGCAGCGTCGTGAAGTGTTGTCCAAGGTTGGATTCGTCCCTCAACTGCCACCACCGTTACGCATGCCAATAGGTCAACTCATTCGTTTCTCCGCCAGTCTTTGTGACAGCGATCCGCTGCGCATGCGCGATGTGGCGGGTGAACTGGGTTTCGATATCGACCACTTCCGCCATCAACCTTTTGTCAAGCTTTCCGGTGGTCAGAAGCAGAAACTGTTGATCGCCATCGCCTTGGGCCGGGAGAGTGAACTGCTGGTGATGGATGAACCGGCAGCCAATCTGGATCCTGAAGCACGCCACATCTTTTTCAAATTGTTGGCTGACAAACAGGAGAGTGCCGCGATGCTGATCTCCAGTCATCGTCTCGATGAGGTGGCAAGCCTGGTTAACCGGGTGATCGAGATGGATCAGGGCAAGGTGGTATTGGATGACCGGGTGGCTGATCTGGTGGAACTCTCTTCTCGTCTGCATTGCCGGGTAAGGCTGATACAGGCAGAGGAGGCATTTGCCAAGGCGATAGCCGAGTGGGGCTTCATGGGCTCGGAAGAGGGGCTGGTTTGGGAGGGTTTTATCGCCGGGCCGGATCGATTGAGGTTTCTCGGTGTGCTTTCACGTTATGCCGCACTGTTGGCGGCGATGGAGATGGACGAGGTAGCGGAAGCGGAGGAGATGGCATATGCGGATTAAGTCATACTGTCTGCTGTTCGCTGGTGCAGTGGCTCTATTCCTCACGGCCTGTTCAGGTGATAGGGATGCCGGCCCAATAGACGTGAAATGGGACAGGGATGCCTGTGAGCGCTGCCGAATGGTACTGAGTGATCGTCACTACGCGGCCCAGATCCGTTATCTCCCAGAGGGTAAGAAGCGTACAAAGGTAGCCCTGTTTGACGATATAGGCTGCGCCACACTCTGGCTGGAAGACAAACCCTGGAAGGAAGATCCTGGGGTAGAGATCTGGGTTACCGAGCACCGCACCGGTGAGTGGATCGATGCCCGCAAGGCAACCTATGTGAAGGACAAGATTACACCCATGGGCTATGGGTTGGGAGCTCAGTCGGCTCCAGTTGCCGGGGGACTGAGTTTTATCCAGGCAAAACAACAGATCCTCGAGGTGGAGGAGCGTTTTAACATACATGGTGTCCATCTGCTGGACAAGCTGAAGGAACAGGCGGCGAAACGCAGCCAAGTGCGCTGAAACGTAACTATTCAGCTTCACCACAGGTTCGTCACTGCTTTCAGATATTTCTTAAAGAAGTCGCCGTGAATACGTCCTTGTAGGCTTGACTGCAGCCTCCATGCTGCAGACACTTCTTTAAGAAA
>JBDLIF010000384.1:0-2888 GCA_039714955.1 Pseudomonadota bacterium
GATGAACCCCGTTACTTCGCCGCCAATCCGTACGGTCGCCACGCGGCGATGGCGTTCCTTGAGCGATTCTCTTGCCCGTGCGATAGGTGTTTCGGCATCGAATGAAAGCAGCGGCTCCGCGATATCCCTGGCCATGAAGATATCGTTGTACTGTCGCTTGAAGTGTGACCTGAAGACAATGTCCTCGGCATGGCCGGTATCGGGGGTCTGCATATCCGCCCGCGGCTTTCCCAGGCGCGCAAGGCTCTTTGCCATGGTGTTGTGGGCGCGGCGCATGAGCCCTTCGTCCGCTTGCGTTAGCACCCCGAGCAAAGGCTCCATTTCATTCAAATAAACCCGGGCAAAACGCGCGTCGTGCCTGGAGATGTCCTTGCAATTGTCGATCAGGTCGGCCAGCTTTATCGTCTGCCCGCGACCGGATGCCCGTGCCAGGTGCTCTCTGTCGATGGCCTTTCTCACTGCACGGTTGCCATCGCCCGGTTTGCTGACATCGGTCAGTTCCCGGACCAGCTGTGCGACCGAAAAATTGAATTCCCGTTCGATCTCGTCGAGCGTCGCCGGCGTGTCTTCGACGGCATCGTGCAGCCATGCCGCGGCAACCATCTCCTCGTCGTCGGTCACTGAGGCGACGATCTTCGCGACCTGTTCCAGGTGAACGGCGTAAGGCTGGTGGCTGTACTTACGGCGGTGATCGATGCGCTGATGGGCTTCCGTCGCAAAGCGAATGGCCCGGTTGACGAAATCAGACATTAGCGGCCTCCTGTGCGCAGCCCTAACCACCCAAAAAAGTGATTATGGTAATTATCATGATGATGAAATAGATCAGTGGATATACCCACAGCATATAGCGGTCAATGGCTTCCGCGACCCTATCCCGTCCCAGGTTTTGCAGGCGTTTCAGTTGCACATTGATCAGCACCACGACGCTGGTGATGATAAAGGTCGATACCAGGAAGGCATCGAGAAAAGTGATATATCCGAGTTTCGGCAGCTCGTGGGCGATGGTGAAGTTAAAGGCAATGAAGAGTAATAGATTCGCACCGGCCAGATCGATGCGCTTGCTGTAATCCTTCAGAAAAAAGGTAAACCAGGAGACGATGATGATCAATGCCACCGGGATAAAGATCTTTGTGAGGTAGTACACAGCATGCCGCTTGGCGGTAAAGGCCAGGGTAAAACGTGGACCTGCTACACCGATGGTATCTGTAGTGCTGGTAATCCTGTTTGAGAAGCCAGTGACAAGCCACTCCTCTTCTCCCAGCTCGCCGCCTATCGTTGTGTAACCCGCTAATTTCTTGAAGACGAAATGGCCTTCCGGAAACATGCTGTCTAGATGTATCTCAAATAACTGGGTGTCAAAGGGAAAGTGTCTGAAGTCGAAATGGGGTGCCTGCAATACGACGGTGAAATGTTCCAGAAAATTGACTTCACCAGCGGGGGTGATCAATATCAGGCTGTTGTGTGAATGACGATTTCCTTGCTGGTTATAAATAACCACGGCGGGAAATCGGGTTCCCTTCTTCAGCGTCAGTGCCTTGAAGGCTTTTTTACTCAGCATCTTGATGCCGGTGTCCTCGCTGGGATCATAGGCAAGCAGAGGATCTTTCCATCTCGCTTTAATGGAAATTACCGCGGTGAAATTTTTCTTCTTCTGGTTGATCTCCACGATCTGATGCAGGCGTAGACCAACCTCAACCGGCACCGGGCCCGATGGACTGCCCTTGGCTTCCACCCTCTGGGCAGTGAGTATGGATAGTAAAACTAATAACAGTATCGGCCAGAAGCCTGAACGTGAGACCAGGTTAGGATACACAGCCATCAGCGGTTTCTCCGGTAGAGATTGATGCAGCAGATCCCATTACTGGTTTGATTGATTCGACAGCTGCTGTTCGAAGGCCCGTATCTGCGGGTCTTCCGGCAAGTGCTGTTTGATAACTTCGAGCTGTTTTCTCGCCGCGGCGAGATCCCCGCGCTCGCGGTGGATGCTCATCAGAGCAATTGCCGCGTCCCGATGGTTGGGTTCGCGCTGCAGCAGTTCCCCCAGCACCTGAATCGCCCGACTCTCGTCCCCCGCCTTGTCCAGTGCCAGCGCATACACATAGGCATAACGGCCCTGCTCGGGAGCCAGCTCCGTGGCATGTTGCAGGCTTTTCAGCGCCGCGTCGAGTCTCTTCTGACGCACCTGCGTTAGACCAAGGACGTGATATAGGGTCGGTTCTTTCGGGAGGGCGGCAATGCCGTCCGACAGGACCCTCTCGCCTTCGGGGTCCCGGTCCAGTTGCCGGTAGAGATCGGCCAGATTGATGTAGACCGGGGCGAAGCTGGGGTCAAGCCGCAACGCTGTGCGGTAGGCGGTTTCGGCCTTATTGGGTAACCCGAGATCCACGGCCAGGACGCCAAGACTGAGGTGCGCCTCGGGCCGCTCGGCGTTCACCCCTTGGGCCACTTCATACTCCTCTATTCCCTTCACCAGTTGAGTATGAAATTTCTCCGGCAAACGTTGACGCATGAGCGGAGCCAACAGGCTGACGGCTTCAAGACGTACGGTGCGTACCGGGTCGTCCAACAGCGGCCAGCCCTGGTCCACCTGGGTTGTGATATCGGCGTGCCTCAGTAAGCGCAGGGCTGCCGCACGTACCAGTGCATCATTGTCCTTGAGCAGGCGTTTCACGGTGAAGAGTTGCGTGGGCTGGGGCCGCTCGGCCAGATGGTCCAGCGCCGTGGCTCTGGCGATGCCGGGTTGCGAGGTATCACCGGCGACCGCCAGCAGGGCGGCGTCAGCCTTCGGGTCGCCGGTATGCGCGGCAGCTAAAGCCTGAGCGAAATGTCCGCCCCGATGAGGACTCTCGGGATACCAGCCCGCTACTGCTGCCTGCGCCCATTCCGGC
>JBDLIF010000385.1:0-2883 GCA_039714955.1 Pseudomonadota bacterium
CGCATGCCAGCAAGATCAAGGATCTTGATACTTTTACGCGCCACCTCTATCAGTCCTAGATTCATCAGGTGGTGCAGTTCACGGGAAAAGGTCTCTGGAGTGATATCGAGCAGTGAAGCGGTAATGCCTTTGCTCGCGGTCAGCAAGATCTCTTGTATTTGATCCTCCTGCTCCTGTTGCTCCTTGACCTGCATCAGAAGGTAGTCGACAACCCGTTGTCGGGCCGACCGCAGGCAGCAATTTTCCAGCTCGCTGACAAGGCGATCGATTTTGCCCCCCATATAGTTCAGCATGGCCATGGCAAGCATTGGGCAACTTTTTACCGCACTGTTGACCGTGTTCTTGGGTATCTCAATCAACTCCCCCTTTTTCAGCATAGACCCACTCAGTTTGTTCAGCTGGCTGGAGAAGAGCGCTGACTCACCAAAGGTTCCACCGGCTGATACCACATCGATCACTCGCTCTGAGCCATTTGATGAGAGAATACTTAATTTGACTTGGCCGCTTTTCACCAAAAACAGGCTGACATCTGAAGCACCGGATTGGAATATCGTCTGTCCACGCTCATAAAAGACCAAATTTGCCTCTTTGGTCAGTAGTTGGATCGTATGCCATTCTACTGTCTTGAACAGATGACAGGTTGCCAATGCGGCAGTGATAGGGTTGTTGTGGGTAACAGCATCCATCGACGCCTCTCTAGATCATATTATTATCAATTGGTTATAAGTTCTTTCTAAGAATAACTACAAACAAATCCGCCGCTTGATTTTCAGCCGCCAAAGGCATGACAAGGCGAGTAATATCAGGGCTGCGCAACCTTCTAATTTACTAATATTTCATACAGACGCCTCATTGTGTTTGATAAAGATCAAGTGTTGGAACAGAGCTTATCGTCTGATATGTTTTTTACAAGATCAGTATTCACTTGTGCGAAATTTGATCATCATCGACAAACGGTGAACAGATCTGTAATTCCACTTGAGATCTGACCCTTCATTCATGTAAGGTTGCCCACTTAAAAAATTACAACCTTATTTCGGTGGAGTAGCAACATCGGGTTTTCCAACCCTAAAATATAGACTACTCAACCCTCCCAGCATTCAACGACGTGACATCACATCCATCCCACACCACTTCACCAGCACAGTTCGAGGCAAAGGGTTTAGCGTGTATCCGGGACGACCGGGTGCTTTTCGATGACCTGAGCTTTAGTGTCAATCCGGGTGAAGCCCTGGTACTGGAAGGACGCAATGGTAGTGGTAAAACCTCCCTGCTGAGGATTCTGTGTGGCATTCGATTGCCCGAATCGGGGGATCTACTGTGGAACGGCGAGGATATCTTCAGACTCGGACCTGAATTTCACGAACATATCGCTTATCTCGGACATAAGGACGGCCACAAGCCGGATCTCACCCCCACGGAGAATCTGCGTATCGCCCAGGGGCTGGGCAAGGCGAAGGAGGGCATCACACTGGAAGAGGCCCTTGATCAGGTAGGTCTCTATGGTTTTGAGGATGTCCCGACGAGAAACATGTCCGCCGGCCAACAACGACGCCTGGCCATCGCCCGTCTGCTGGTGACGGATGCTAGACTCTGGATCCTCGACGAACCCTTCACCTCTTTGGACCGTACCGGCATAGAGCACATGGAACGTCTGTTCGAGGCCCATCTGGAACGCGGCGGCATGGCGGCCATGACGACCCACCACCGGGTTGGTTTTAAAGAGGATATCCAACTGATCAGAATCAATCTTTCGGAAAGATGAGCACCCTTTCACTCACCAGCGCCTTCATCCTGTTGCTCAAGCGGGATCTGACCCTGGCCTACCGACGTCGCGCCGAACTGGTCAATCCGCTGCTCTTTTTCGTGCTGGTAACCGCCATGTTTCCCCTGGGCATAGGCAATGACCCGAAACTGATCCAGGCGGTGGGACCCGGTGTGGTGTGGGTTGCCGCCCTGCTCGCCGCCCTGCTCTCACTGGACGCAATGTTTCGCGCCGATTACGAGGACGGCTCCCTGGAACAGTTCATGCTCAGCGCCCATCCGGTCTCAGTTCTGGTGCTGGCCAAGGTCCTGGCCCACTGGATGGTGACCGGTCTGCCCCTGTTTATCGCCGCACCCCTGCTGGCCATGATGCTGAATATCCCCAACGAGGCGATCCCCACCCTGATGCTGACCCTGGTACTCGGCACCCCGGTGCTGAGCCTGATCGGCTCTGTGGGTGTTGCCCTGACCGTCGGGCTGAGGCGCGGTGGGGTCATTCTTTCACTGCTGGTACTGCCCCTGTTCGTACCGGTACTCATTTTTGCCACCGATGCGGTCAATACCGCCATCGTCGGCATCCCCACCACGGCCCAGCTCTCCATTCTGTCCGCCATGCTGGTGGGTTCACTGGTATTGGCGCCTCCCGCCACTGCCGCGTCCCTGAGAATTAGTCTGAGTTAAGTATGATCCTAGAATTCTCAGTTGATCGCTATCCATTGTGCTAATCGCTTTGAAAACATGAGCTTTATCAGTATTAAAGGTATTCATTATATGATGGGTGAGCAACGCTACACCGCGAATGGCACGCTTGTGGCAGTGCATGGCTGCGTTACAACTCCTTGCAATAGAACAACTATTCCGCGTCGTCGTGCCTTGCCCTGCACCACCACAAGCGCACCCTTCACGGTGTTCAACTGAGGATTCTAGGATGATCATACGTTTCTTCCACAAGATGGGGTCACCCCGCTATTTCTATAACGTCGCCGGCAAGATGATCCCCTGGTTCATGACCAGCTTCCTGATTCTGCTGCTGGCGGGTCTCTACTACGGCCTTTTTGATTCCCCCCCCGACTACCAGCAGAAAGAGAGTGTGCGCATCATGTATATCCATGTGCCGGC
>JBDLIF010000386.1:0-2841 GCA_039714955.1 Pseudomonadota bacterium
AGGGATGATCGCCAAGGCGAGGGGTATCGCTCAGCAGGAGCGCCCGGCGGACAACTGGTTGCTGGAGACAGCCCGCTGGGCCTGGCGGGTCAAGCTCTCCCTGCATCTGGAACTGGAGCGGCTCTCCGCGCTGCGGGAACGGGCCGAGGAGGAGGCGATCCGGGTCTTCGCGCACAATCTGCATGACCTGCTGCTGGCCGCCCCGGCCGGACACCGGGTCACCATCGGGCTCGATCCCGGTCTGCGCACCGGGGTCAAACTGGCGGTGGTGGATGACACAGGTAAGGTGCTGGACACCTCCACCATCTATCCCCATGCCCCGAAAAACCAGTGGGACCAGTCGATCGAGCAGATCGCCCGGCTGGCGCAAAAGCACCGGGCCAGCCTGCTGGCCATCGGCAACGGCACCGCCTCCCGGGAGACCGACCGGCTGGCCGCCGAGC
Organism: Pseudomonadota bacterium; assembly: GCA_039714955.1. Taxonomy (GTDB): domain Bacteria; phylum Pseudomonadota; class Gammaproteobacteria; order Chromatiales; family Chromatiaceae; genus JASJBU01. The sequence goes on from JBDLIF010000386.1 coordinate 444, forward strand.
TGATCAAACGCCACCCGGAACTGGGCCTGCAGAAGCTGGTGGTCAGCGAGGCGGGGGCCTCGGTCTACTCCGCCTCGGCGCTTGCATCGAACGAGCTGCCCCAGCTGGATGTCTCCCTGCGTGGCGCGGTCTCCATTGCCCGTCGCCTGCAGGACCCGCTGGCGGAGCTGGTGAAGATCGAACCCAAGGCGATCGGTGTGGGCCAGTATCAGCACGATGTCAACCAGGGCCGTCTGGCCCGCTCACTGAACGCGGTGGTGGAGGACTGTGTGAATGCGGTCGGGGTCGACCTGAACTCCGCCTCCACTGCCCTGCTCTCGCAGGTCTCCGGACTCAGCCCCTCTCTGGCGGAAAACATCGTCACCTTCCGGGATCAAAACGGTTCCTTCGATAGTCGGAAATCGCTCATGCAGGTCCCCCGGCTCGGTCCCAAGACCTATGAGCAGGCAGCCGGATTTCTGCGCGTGGTAAACGGTAGCAACCCACTGGATCGCTCCTCCGTCCACCCGGAGGCCTATCCGCTGGTGCAGCGCATCATCGACCACTGCGGTTCCAGCATAGACGGTCTGCTGGGTAACCAAGGCATGTTGAGGCAACTGCAACCAGCCCAGTTTATCGACGAGCGTTTCGGCCTGCCGACGGTCAGGGATATCCTGGCCGAGCTGGAAAAGCCGGGGCGCGACCCCCGCCCGGAATTCAAGACCGCCAGCTTCAAGGAGGGGATCGAAGAGATCAAGGATCTCGAGCCGGAGATGATCCTGGAAGGAGTGATCACCAATGTAACCAATTTCGGCGCCTTCGTGGATATCGGGGTACACCAGGATGGCCTGGTGCATATCTCCAACCTCTCCCACAAGTTCGTCAAGGACCCACGGGATCTGGTCAAGGCCGGCGACCTGGTGAAGGTCAAGGTCATGGAGGTGGACACGCAGCGGCGGCGCATCGGTCTCACCCTGCGGCTGGATGACAAGGCGGATACGGGGACCAAATCCAAGCCCCAACACACTCAACCAAGATCCCGCCCCAGGGAAACCCCAAAACCCAACGGCAATGCCCTGGCGGCTGCCTTCGCCAGGGCGGCGAAAAATCGCTGAACTGATGAAACTACAAAGCTAGCCGCACTCCCCCGTTGCTTTTGAAAATTTTTGCCGTCATCATCGCCTTAAATGCTGCACTCATTACCGGGTGCACTTACTATCAGACAGCGCCTGGGCTTTACTCTAGAATTGCCACTACTGGCAAATTCGATCCATCCTGGTCAGCGAAGGAAGTCAGAAGCAAGAGGAACGACTCATGAAAAAACTGTTAGCCATTATTGGCAATTCGTTGCTTGTCGCCATGCTTTGCCTGTCACAGGGGACAGCGCAGGCTGTGGACGCGACCTTCAGTGAGGCTGAACTCGACCAGATGATGGCGCCGATTGCACTCTACCCGGACTCATTGCTGGCACAGATCCTGATGGCCTCTACCTATCCGGCCGACGTGGACGAGGCCGTCAGATGGTCAAAGGATAACCCCAAGCAGGAAGGTGATGCCGCGGTGAAAGCCGTGCAGGACAAGTCCTGGGATCCCAGCGTGATGTCGCTGGTCGCCTTTCCGCAGGTGTTGACCATGATGGGAGAGCAACCGGACTGGGTGCAAAATGTGGGTGACGCCTTCCTGGCCGATTCGGAAACGGTCATGGATACGGTGCAGAAATTGCGCAAGAAGGCAAAGGATGAAGGTAACCTCGAGACGACCGAACAACAAAAGGTGGTTGTGGAAGAGCCGTCTTCCAGCGAGACGATCATCATTATAGAACCGGCGGATCCCCTGGTTGTTTATGTGCCGACCTACAATCCAACCATTATCTATGGTACCTGGTGGTGGCCACACTACACACCCTGGTACTACTATCCCCCCGGTTACGGATTTGGATCCGCCGTAATAAGAGGTATTGGCTTTGGCATCGGCATCAGGATCACCCATTCTCTCTGGGGTGGTTGTCGCTGGGGCCGTGGCCATGGCAGTGTCAATATCAACATTAACAAATACAACAATATCAACGTCAATCGTAACAAGCTGGACGTCAATAAGAAGAATGCCAACTGGAAGCATAATTCAAATAATCGTCGTGGCGTGCCTTACCGGGATGCAAAAAGCCGCAATCAGTTTGAAAACAAGCGTGGCGGGGCAGAACAACGCCAGGATTATCGGGGTCGTGATGTCCAACGTGATAAGGCCCAGGCAACCCTGGAGAAGCGTGCAGTCGATCCGGCTACCGGCCGCAAGCAGTTACAGGGGGCGAGTGGTGACAGGGCGAGGGAGTCGGTCAGTAAAGCCAATCGCGACCTTGCTCAGGGCAAACTGGGCGCCCAGGATACCGGCAGGGCGCGCGATGCAGGCAAGACACGTGATG
>JBDLIF010000387.1:0-2811 GCA_039714955.1 Pseudomonadota bacterium
GTACTGTGACTCGCGCGCCAACCTCAACGCGTGAGCGATCGGACGGAAACACGGCAAGCTCCGCCCAGACCAACGTGACCACGGTAGCCGTTCTCAGCCCCGTCCGCACGGCGCGGCAGCAGCAGCCAGCAATCATCAAGTTCGCTTAGCGCATTGAGAATCGCCTTGCGATAGTCCAACAGGGTCGTGGGCCTGCAGGGAAAGATGAGTTCCGGCGCATACAATGCCTGCCGGGCATAATCGATGCCCTCATCACCGCTCAGCAGATCGGCGGTGGGAAAGTCGGCACGGTAGATAAGCTCGGTGATGGCGTAGGCCAGTTGTTCCAGAGTGGTGACGCCCGGATCATGCAGATTGAAATCGGTCCAGCGCTCACCGGAAAACTGCTGGGCCAGTTTGATGCCTTCGCGTCTCAAACTGGCAAAGCTGTCTGACTGCTGGTCCGTCTGACGACGTTCGATGAAGAGCCCTTCAGACATGAGATGCCTCAGGAGCTGGTATATTCCGGTAGCAGGCTGAGCAAACCCGAATCAACATCGCATTATGCCTCGCCGGTTTTGTTGCCGGCGTTCGGAGCTGATTCATGGTCCCAGGATTCAGCCATGGTGTCGTCGAACCAGAGTCGGGTCAGATAATATCTGACCCTGATACCTTCACCGAAGTCACAATTCGTGCGTAGCTGCAGAAAATATTCATCACCCGCGCCGTGCCAACGGAGTTTGATTTTGTGGCCGCGCGACAGATAGAAGGCCTGGTTGTATCTGATCCTGTTCTTGCGTCTGAAAAAATTGAAAAACGGTCCTTTCGGATTGAAGGTATTGAGTGCCGTGGCCTGCATCAGGGCATACCTGCCGGTGCCTTTATCACCCACACCCGCCATCACTTCGAATGCCTGGCAGCCGGTCAGCGAATCCGTGATGTCATGCCACTCACCGTCGGCTGGCACCGTTTTCTGCTTGTTCGGATTGGCGCCGATACGCCCCTGGGCGGCGATCACACCGGCAACATCCAGACTCCATCTCGGCTCACTGGTGTTGATACCGAGGCGTCCCCTGGGATCGAACGCCACGACCGCGGTCGCTTCCCCCTCCGCCTCGGGTTTTACGAATAACAGCCGATCGTTGTCCTTGTCATAACTGATCGACCACACCGCCTGTCTGCCGGCATAGTTGCGAAAAAAACTGATCAACCTGTCATGATCACCGATGAGTGAGATCTCGAAACCATTCTCAGGCGTTTTATCAAAACCCTCATCGACCATGTTCAGGGCGGAATCGATCAAATCGGCGAAATGATCCGCGGTGGGCAGAGCCCCCTCACTAAAATAACGCTGCAGCGTACTCCTATTCTTTTTCGCCATACCCGCTGTTTCCAATGATGATGAATGTATTGCCGATCTCGAGTTCGTCGATGCCGGTCACCTGCGGCTCGATGGGCCGGGCGGAAGTCGTGGCTTCTATATAATGCTGTCTGGCCGGTACCGCCAGACTCCAGGGATACCTGGGCCCGATTACCACCTTTGCGTCCTGTCGGTCCCTGGCGGTGTCACCGAGGCTGTAGCGTCCAGCATTGTCCTGAGTGATGTGCAGCATGGAGAAGTCAGTGATAAATTCGACATAATCGAGCCCCCGTATATAGGACTCGACATCCTTCTGCCGGATACTCCAACCGAACCTGGCCCGGTAGCCTGTCTCCCGCCAGGGACAGATGAAGTTGGAGATATCATAATCGAGACGATTGAAATAAAAACCGGTCTTGAACCCACCGGCGAACCTGACCGTGCAGCGTACCTGAACCTGCTCATAGAGCGGATTTCTCACCTCTATCCTGAGAAACGGTGTGGCAAGCTCCTGGACGAATTCCTTGATTCCGTGCAGTTCCAGCGAACTCACCACCAGCTTTTCACATGCCCCAGTGACAGCCGAATCAAACCTGGGCACCACAACGATCAGGACATGTCCAGGCCTTGGTGTTTTGCTGTTACTGGTCATATGGGAAAAACACTTCACCTTGGCCAGCTGGGGAAAGTGTTCCAGAACCAGGCGTTCATAGTCCCAGGCCGTCAATGCCCGGTTTTTGTGACGCAGGCGTTCCGCAAGGCGGGTTGTGAGTTCGCTCCTGGATTCCTTGATCCGCCCGGCGAATGGCTGACCCGCCTGATATATCCCGTCTATACCGGGAATCGTGGCCATGGGTTGCCATCTCCCTGCTTCGGCTGGCCGTGCAATGGCAGAGTGTCTGTCATGCAGGACCCTGGTCAGTTTCACCGCATGGGGTTGAATGGCGTAGCAGCTGCAAAATCCGTGCAGATCCTTTCTGGCCGACACCCGCAACCAATACAACTCACCCGGCATGATCCTGTCGCAACGTTCCATATCAGCTGGAATATCCAGAGTGACTATGCCTGAGGAGAGAAAGCCGGCTGTGGTATCCAGATGTATCCGATCTGCGGACAGTTGACGCCAACTGTCACCGGCTAGATAGAACCAGGCAATCTCCGGATCTATCTCCGGGTCCTGCCGGACAATGTCATCCGCCAGGTAAAAAAACAGGGTCAAGGCTCCAGCGAGGTCATTGGCCTCGATACCGATGAACAGATTGCCCTGGTAAGCATACTGGGGCAACAGATAGAGAGGCTTGTCTTGTGCAGCAGGATAGAGCGCCTCGACACCAAAGGGGTGAATATGCAACAGGGCGTCAGCCGACACATCATCAGCGACACTGCCGTTCAAGAGCGGATTGATCTCCGCGCTTGCACGATAATCCAGGGAAATCCGGTTGATGTTAGGGGTATAGGGTTGATTGGGCGTG
>JBDLIF010000388.1:0-2809 GCA_039714955.1 Pseudomonadota bacterium
TGGCCTTGTTAAAGGTTCGCGCAGGGATGTAGTTGTACTTGCGCTTGCCGTCAGGCCGGTCGGTCTCTCCATAGGGCAGGCGGCCGGTGAGCAGTTCATAGACGATGATGCCCAGTGAATACATATCCGATGCCTGGGTGCAGAGCTCCCCGCGCAGGCATTCCGGGGCCGCATAATTGAGCGTTCCCTGGGGTGTTGCCCGGTCGAACCTGCTCTCGATCTCTTCCAGGCCGGCAATGCGGGCTGAACCAAAATCGATCAGTTTCAAAATTCCATGCGGGTCGATCAGGATATTGTCCGGTTTCAGGTCTTGGTGAAACATCTCCATGCGGTGCATGCAGCGCAGGCCATCGATGATCTGTTCCGCGAAGTTACGCGCCTGGCTGAGACTGGCCTGGCCATGGTCATGCATCCACTGGGCCAGGCTGCTGCCCTCCACATACTCGGTGATGTTATAGAGAAAGCGACGTCTGCGTGGCTCGAACACCCGCAGGACGTGGGCGTTTTTGATGCGGCGGCCCACCCACTCCTCGTGTAAAAAATTGTCGAGAAAGGCGGGATCATCACGGAAGTTGACCGAGGGGGTCTTCAGTACAACCTGCTGCTTGGTTTCCGTATCCAGCGCGAGAAACACCTCGCTACGGCTGCTGGCGTGTAGTTCCCGCAGGATCTTATAGCCATCGATAGTCACATCGACGCTGAGGTCGGGAGGGAAGGGCAGGTCGGAGACCCTTCGCAGAATATCGTCCTCGGTCTCTTCCGGTAGTTCCAGCACACGGATCAGTTGGCAGCTGACATTGTCGTTGCTGCCGTGGGCCATCGCCGTTTCCACCAGCATATTGGCGCAGGCCTGCAGATTGTGATCCTGGGCCCTGAGGATCTTCACCATCTCCTGATGGGTCAGGAAGTCGTGCACCCCATCGGTGGTGAAGAGAAACAGCTCACCGGCCTGCACCGTGATCGAGTGATAATCGATATCGATATGCGGGTCGGCGCCCATGGCGCGGGAGAGAAACTCCTTCTCCTTGGAGACCCAGACCCGGTGGTCCCGGGTGATCTGTTCCAGGTTGCCGCCCTGGGCATGATAGATGCGTGAGTCGCCGATATGCACGATGTGAGCGGTGGTGGATTTGATAACCATCCCACTGAAGGTGGTGACCATGCCCATCGCCGAGTCATACAGAGACTGCCCCTGTCCACAGAGCCAACGGTTCAAAGATCCCAGCACCTTGCTGGCGGATGTCTTGACGGTCCAGGATTCCGGTGTGCTGTAGTAGTCGGTCAGGAACCCCTTGACGCAGACCTGACTGGCGTGACCGCCTCCCTCACTGGAACTGACACCGTCGGCAATGGCCGCGGCCACGCCTTTGGTGAGCAGCAAAGAGCCATCAGGCACGCAGACATCACAACTGTCGTCGTTGTTCTCCTTGATTCCCGCCTCACTGCGGAAGGCATAGTCGATTTCGAGTTTGTTGCTCATTCAAGGTTCGGTGGTGGTGTTCTGAATTAGAGAACCAATATTCTCAACAACCGCATCGGTTTGATTAAGTACTTCATGATTCCAAAATCTGATAACCCGAAAGCCAAGTTTTGATAAACGATTTGTTCTTTGTTGGTCTGTTTCAATCGTCTCGCTATGTTGGCCGCCATCCAGCTCAACGACAAGCATCTTCTCGAAACAGACAAAATCAACAATGAATTGGTCAATGGGGCATTGGCGGCGAAATTTACAACCATGGATTTGATTACGTCTTAGACGATGCCAGAGTGTTTGTTCAGCTTCGGTGAGGTTTTTACGTAGCTTTTTCGCAAAGATTCGTTGATGGTTTCTATTCAAATTTCCCCCTCCCTGGCCCTCGGCTTTGGCTTCCTGCGTCGCCCTACCACCTCCATCCCTGGAGGCGTCCCCCACAGGGGGAGGGAATACTATTTTCGATTGGATCTGGTCATCTAGTTTTTCACGTTGTCATCTTCCTTTAAAGGTTCTTTCCCTCCCCCCACGGGGGAGGGCCAGGGTGGGGGCGATCAAAGAGACAAACAAACCAATCAAGTCACATCGATCATCTGCACGCTGCCATCCTCCATGACCTCGGCGGTCTGACCCGCGGGCTCATCCAGGAAGCGTACCGCAACCAGGGCAACCAGGGCCGCGCCGGCGATCACCATGAAGAAGAGCTGTGGTGAAACGAAGGAGAAGACCGTAAGGAAGGTCACCGCACCCACATTGCCGTAGGCGCCGGCCATGCCGGCCACCTGCCCGGTCATGCGGCGTTTTACCAGGGGCACCATGGCGAAGACCGCGCCTTCACCCGCCTGCACGAAAAAGGAGCAGGCCATGGTGGCGATCACGGCCAATGCCAAAGGCCAACCGGAGGTGATCTGGCCTAATACGAGATAACCTATGGCCAGGCCGGTGATCAGTAGGGTCAGGGTGTTGCGGCGACCGAACTTGTCGCTGAACAGGCCGCCGCTGGGGCGTGCCACCAGGTTCATGAAGGCAAAGCCGGAGGCCAGCAGGCCGGCCTGTACGATCGACAGATCGAAGGTCTCCTTGAAGAACAGAGGCAGCATGGAGACCACCGCCAGTTCGGAGCCGAAGGTGACGAAATAGGCCAGGTCGAGAATCGCCACCTGCTTGAATTTGTAGCGATGGATCTCCGGCACCTCTTCGGTGAAGACATGCTTGTTGATGCGCCAGACCTGGGAGGTCTGATAGGCGTAAAGCGCTACCAATCCAATATAGATACTGCTGGAGATAAAACCACTGAGAATCTTCAGATTGTCCGGCCCCAGTTTCCAGGTCAGCACC
>JBDLIF010000389.1:0-2795 GCA_039714955.1 Pseudomonadota bacterium
CTGAACAGGCGAAAGGGCCCGAGCCCACCCGCCAGATCAGGACCGGGTTGCTGGAGTGGCTGCTGCGGAAGTTAACCGGGCATGGCTGTCGGCAGACTCCTGATCAGGTAGAGGCGCTGCTGGGAATGGACCTGGACCTGAACGCCCAGGGCTTGGTGGTCTGGCTCGAACGTAACGATAAAAAAAAGGAGTGAAGCCCTTTCAGTTGGGTTTGGATCCGCTCAGATCCCAGGCAAAGGTGCAGTCCAGCTGACAGAGTACGTTCACCAGTCCCTTTTCACCTTCACCGATCATCAGGGAGAGCGGGGTGCGACTATGTAGCCTTTTGCTCGCCTGCCTCAACCAACGCTTGCCCATCGCGGAATTGGTCGGATAGGTGGTACGCAACGCGGCATCGATCTTGATCAGATATTCCACCCTTTTCATCAGTTGCGGGTCATCCGGAAATGGCTTGTCATGGCGATACTGCACGAAATGACGGGGCTTACCCTGCATGTTGAGCAGGGCTATGCTCTCTTCGGCACGCAGCCCCCAGTTGTCAAACAGATTCATCACGCCCCGGGTAATAGCCAATCGATCTTCCAAGGAAAGATTGCTGGTTGCCTGTTCTGTGTCGCTCATGAAATCACCCAATATTTCCTACTCTTTAACTTGGTTATTAAATTCTAACACGATCCAGAGATAAATAACCTGAAATATCTTCGGGATTGATCAGGCGCCAAACAGAGACCGCCACCAGCGTTTGCGGTTTTTCGGAATAACCTGTGAGGATGGCAGGTCAACCGGCGGAATCTTACTCAAGACCCAACCGGGAAGTGGTGGATTATCACTGTAACCACAGGAGACACCCAGGTTATTTGGATCATAAATCTTTACAAACGTAGGGCTATTCAGATCATCCGCATAGACGATCCCACAATAATCCTCGTCATGTTCCTTACGCAACAGGGCATCGATCTGAGTGATGAAACGGTTGAGGGCATCCGCTCCCACGGCAGCAGCCGGAGGCGCTTCACCAATCGCATAGATATACCAGTCTCCATCCGCGTCGCGGCGCAACCGTTCCCACAAGGCGTCCAGGTTGGGCCAGCGCAGGGCAGAGGTAAAACTACCCTGGAATGCCTCGAGATAGGTCTGATGTTCGCTCATTGTTATTCACTCATTCGCTGGACAAATCTATGCGTATTACGCATCTCCCTTGAGATCAGATGCTAAACCGCTAAAATTGAGAGGCTGTATCCCTGATTCCAGGCTATAATAGCGACTTTTTTTCGACCAGCAAGGATCATGAGCAACCCTAACAACACCCTATATGAATCAGAGCTAAGTGACCTCAAACTGCTTAGCCGCGGCAAGGTGCGTGACATCTATGAGATTGATGATGACCACCTACTGATCGTCACCAGTGACAGACTCTCTGCCTTCGATGTGGTCCTGCCTCAACCAATCCCAGGCAAGGGCGAGGTCCTGACCCGAGTGGCCAACTTCTGGTTCAAGCGTACCCAATCACTGGTACCCAACCACCTGTGCGATATCCCCCTGGAGTCGGTGGTGACGGATACCGCGCAACGGGCTGCCCTGGGTGACCGGGCCATTGTGGTGCGTAAGCTCAAACCCCTGCCAGTGGAAGCCATCGTCAGGGGTTATCTGATCGGATCCGGCTGGAAGGATTATCAAGGATCCGGGGGGGTCTGCGGAATCGAACTCCCCGCTGGCCTGCGACAGGCGGACAAACTCCCAGAGGCCATCTATACTCCGTCGACAAAGGCCGAGGTGGGTGCGCATGATGAGAACATCAGCTTCGATCAGACCATTGATCTGTTAGGTGAGACGCTTGCCAGACAGGTACGTGATCTCAGCCTCAGAATCTATACCGAGGCCGCGGACTACGCCCTGCGGAAGGGGATCATTATCGCCGACACGAAATTCGAGTTTGGTCTCGACCAGAATGGCGTAATCCATCTCATCGACGAAGTGCTAACCCCCGACTCCTCCCGCTTCTGGCCGGCGGACCAGTATCAACCCGGCATCAGTCCCCCAAGCTTTGACAAGCAGTTCGTCAGAGACTATCTGGAAACACTTGACTGGGACAAAACACCGCCAGGCCCCAGCCTGCCTCAGGAGGTCATCCAAAAGACGGCGGAAAAGTATCTCGAAGCCGAAAAACGCCTGACCGGCGTTTGATGAGAAACTGAAGTAGAAATACCTCAATGATGGAGATTGCCGGGCGCTAACCTGATGACAGCCGGACTTTACCGATGTTAAAACCTAGAAACCGCAGTTGACCACTCGATTCTGCCAGTACCGTTGGATCGATGGAAGTGTTTTCAATACTTGTCATGCGCCAAAAAAACAAAACGGCAAAAGTCGTCATCTACACCACCCAACGCTGCCCTCACTGCCAACATGCAAAACATTGGCTCAAGAAGAACAAGATTCCATTTCTGGATTTCAATGTGGGGAAACCTGGAAAAATCCAGCAGCGATTTTACCAGATGGGCGGTCGGAGTGTACCTCTTATTGTGATAGGCGATCAGCAGTTCAAAGGGTTCAATCCACAGCAGCTTAAAAGTGTCCTGACAAGAGAGGGATTAATGCCGATACGTTGAGCATTCCCGTGGAGTGTTAGCAATTCTGTGTCATTTCAGACGCCTGCTTGCCGCAAACCGGGTTTGCCAGCTGAGCTGAACAAATAAAAACCTGATTACCCCTGAAACTCAGCCACTTTTCGCAGCCGTGCGTGGTGCTAATCACATGATTGCGAAGGTGTATCTGGGGTGTGGTTGTCGGACCGT
>JBDLIF010000390.1:0-2791 GCA_039714955.1 Pseudomonadota bacterium
CACACTGATTGCTTGCACCACAGACCCGCCGCTGCAGCTCTTCGCAAGCTGAGAGCGGTGTGCCCGCACTGCGCTTGCTACAGGCCTGAAAAAAGCCCTCGTTGCTCATGGCTTGCAGACACTGTCTGGTGCTCTCAGGCACCACATCCGCCCAGCCGCGAAGCTCTTCCTGCTCCATGGTCTGGAGCTGTCTCGCCGGATCACAGGCCGGATGGCTGTCACACTCATTGCGGGGTCCGCAGACCTTGCGGACCAACAGCATGCAGGCCTCTTCCAGCTGCCGTCGTTGTTGTTCTCGTTGAATGTTAAGCACCGCCGCATCCCTCACCACAATACCTTCACGCACGATGATAACGGCACCGTTATCCAGCTGATGGACTCCATCCCAGAGCTGTCCGGCCTCACCCTGCCAGGAGCGGGTCACCTTGTTGGTCAAGGGATCGATGGCAATCTGACTGCCATCCCGCAGGGCACCCTGCCAGGGGGTCTCTTCAGCCTGAGTGGTGACGGAGATAAGCAGCAGAGAGATAAGAAGCGCCCGAGAAAACAACATAAAGCCACCTCAACATGCGATCAGATAAACAAATTCCACTGCCTGGAAATATACCAGATCGTCAATGCCGTGAGAATCAGCCGATCAGGTTCGCCGCCAGCTGTGAAAACGCTCCACCCAGTTCAGCAGTTTTTCCGGTGCGTGAGCCCGTTTCCAGACGCCGGCGGCATATTTGTTCGCCTCGAACAGGGTCGGGTAGATATGGATGGTGCCAAGGATCTTGTTCAGCCCAAAGCCATGCTTCATGGCGGCGGTGAACTCGCCGATCAGCTCACCCGCGTTCTCGCCCACGATGGTGGCCCCAAGTACCTTGTCCTTACCTGGCGCCGTCAGTACCTTCACCATGCCGTGGGCCTCACCTTCCGCGATGGCACGGTCGAGCTCTGACAGCTCAAACCTGGTCACCTCATACTCAACATTCTGCTGTTTCGCTTCCTGCTCGTTGAGCCCGACGCGTGCCACTTCGGGATCGGTGAAGGTGGCGAATGGAATGACGGAATAGTCCACCTTGAATCTTCGAAAGCTACCAAACAGGGCGTTGACCGCCGCATACCAGGCCTGATGACCCGCGACATGGGTAAACTGATAAGGGCCCGCCACATCCCCGCAAGCGAATATCGTCGGAATACGGGTCTGCAGATATTCGTTGGTCTGGACCGTGCCATTGGGATTCAACGGGATATCGAGATCCTCCAGACCAAACCCCGTGGTATTGGGTCGGCGTCCCACGGCAACCAGCACCTGATCGTAGGGAACCACGACCTGCTCACCATCCCGGTCGCAGATCAGACGCTTTTCATCTCCATGCAAGACAAACTCCGTGGCGCGATGCCCCATCAGGAGATTGATCCCCTCCTCTTCAAAGCGCTGCATGACCCTATCAGCGACCTCTGCATCCTCCCGGATCATCAAGCGAGGGAGCATCTCGACAATGGTGACCTGGCTGCCGAAGCGGGCAAAGGCCTGGGCAAGCTCACAGCCGATGGGCCCACCCCCCAGTACCAGCAGTCGAGGTGGCAGCTCACGTAACTGCCAAAGATTATCCGAGGTCAGATAATCGAACTTATCCAGACCTGGAATGGGCGGTACAAAGGGTCGAGCACCAGTAGCAATGACAATGCCCCGGGTCGTCAGCTCACGCCCATCCACCTCGACGCTATAGGGTGAGGTGATACGTGCCGCTCCCTGGATGACATCCACGCCCAGACCGGTATAACGTTCAACCGAGTCGTGGGGCTCCACCTCCTTCACTACCCGCTGTACCCGCTGCATGATCTTGGCGAAGTCATATTTCACCTCGATCTCATCGAAACCCCACTCCTCCGCCCGGCGGGATTGGGCCAGCAATCGGGCGGAACGAATCAAGGCCTTGGATGGCACACAGCCGGTATTGAGGCAGTCGCCTCCCATTTTATGCTTCTCTATCAGGCTGACCCTTGCCTTCACCGCCGCCCCGATCAGAGAAGCCACCAGTCCGGCCGAACCCGCTCCGATCACCACCAGATTTCGCTCAAACCGATCCGGGCGTCTCCAGCCCCGCAAGGCCTGACGCGCCTTGAGCATGGCAACCAACTTCTTGGCCAGGAGCGGAAAGAGTCCAAGCAGGACAAACGAACCCAGCAGGCCAGGCGAAAGGATTCCAGAGGCTGACTCCAGGCTGGCCAACTGGGTTCCGGCATTCACATAGACCAGGGTACCCGCCAGCATGCCCAGCTGACTGACCCAGAAGTAGGTCAGGGTGCGGATCGGGGTCAGCCCCATCACCAGGTTGATAATAAAGAAAGGAAACAGAGGTACCAGCCGTAAGGTAAAGAGGTAGAAGGCCCCATCCCTCTCCATGCCTTCATTGATCGACTGCAAGCGGTCCCCATAGCGTGCCTGCACCAGGTCTCGCAACAGAAAGCGGGCGATGAGAAAGGCCAGGGTGGCGCCAATGGTCGAGGCGAATGAGACCAGCAGCGTCCCCCATGCCAGGCCGAATACCGCACCGACCGCCAAGGTCATGACGGTTGCGCCAGGCAGAGAGAGCGCGGTGACCAGCACATAGATCAGAAAGATGAGCAGTGCCGTCAGCAGGGGCTCCGCCTGTTTCCAGGCTATGAGCTGATCCCGCTGTGATTGCAGGAATTCGAAGCTGAGGTATCTGCCGAGATCGAAATAGAAGAAGGCGCCAACAACCAGGGCAAGCAGGGAGAGCAGAAACCATTTAGGTTGATTCATCGGTAGCATCCTGAGTAT
>JBDLIF010000391.1:0-2788 GCA_039714955.1 Pseudomonadota bacterium
TCCGTACCCGGACGGATCGGCAGCCAGAACTTGGATTTGCTCGCCGCCACGGAAAATCTCGGATCCACCGTGATCAGGCTGACGTTTCGTTCCAGCGCACGGCCCAGGTCCTGCACCTGACCGTTGTGCAGATTCTCGCCGATGTGCGAACCGATCAGCACGATACAGTCGGAGTGGGCCATGTCGGTGCGTTCCGGCGAGCCGAGAATATCACCGTAGGTGATGCGGAAGGCGACATCACGGGGCCCGCGACACTGGGCGAAGGCCGGCTCGGCATGACTGTCCGAGCCATAGGCGCGGATCAGGTGTTCGAAATGGCGGGCGCCGGTGCCATGGTGCAGCAGGGCCAGCTTGTCCGGACCGTGCTTCTCGGCGATCCGGCGCATGCCCTGTGCAATCAGCTCGATCGTCTCTTCCCAGCTGGCCTCCCGGAAGGACTGCCGGCCATTTTCCCCGACATGGCGGATCAGCGGTGTCTTCAACCGGTCACGATCCAGATAGGCGCCGAGTCCACCGGTACCGCGGGTGCAGAATCTGCCGGAGCTGTGCAGATCCTCCGGATTACCCACCACCTTCCAGGGCACACCGTTTTCGCTATGGACGAATCCGGCACACTTCCAGAAACACATGTCGCAGATGGTCGGGGTCTTCCTGACCAGCCCATCACCCGGCAGGGGCCTGCTGGCGCAGCCGGACAGAAAGATGGATGGCGCTACAGCGCCTGTTCCCAGCAGCCCAGAGAGCTTGATGAAGTCGCGTCGGTTCATTCAGACTTGCCCTCCCCGGTTGCCTGGGACCCGGGTAGATGGAGCAGAGGCCTGGGCACCATGTGGTAGCTCTCTTCGACCGCTTCACCTGGAATAAACATGCTGTTCGGGAAGAAGGTCATGATGGCCGCCAGGGAGAGCGCCAGACCGATCACCGTATATTGGGCATACCTGAGCAGAACGGAGGAGACCGGCACGAGATTGCGCCAGACCCGCTGTTGCACCAGACGCATCAACAGACTCCAGGCGATGGCGATCACCACCATGATCAGAATCGTGAAGCCCACGGAGGTCCCGAACAGCTCATCCAGCCGCAGCCTGCCGCGGTAGTCGCTCTGGTAGAAATCCTCCCAGACCGGGTAGAAATCACCGAATATCAGGCTGCCAATAAAAAAACCGATGAGGAAAACCAGGGCATCCAGCTTGCCGGCTACGGCTGAGGCCAGTGCGGTACCCGGGCAGTAGCCACCCACCACCATGCCGATGCCAAACAAAAGGCCGCCTACCATCACCGGCGCCAGATAGGTCGGCACGAAATAGACCAGCGAGATATCGATATAGCCGATCAGGCTCAGCCCCCACAGCCCCAGCATGCCGGTGATGATGGCGCTGAACATCACGATGGGGACATCGGTATCATTGAAGTAGAAGGCCCTGCCGATCTTGCGGCCATCGGTAAATCCGGCCAGCTGCAGCGCCAGGCCAAGCAAAAAGCCCGTCGGTATGGCCAGCCAGAGATTTAACGCATCGCTGATGAGGCCTGTCTTGGCAAAAGGGGCGATCATATCCATTGTTTTCTCACCACATAAGCCGTCAGATAACCACCGGCGAAGATACACAACATAAAGACCCAGGCGCCGACCATCAGTTCCGCGCCACCAACCAACGCCTGACCACTGGTGCAGCCACGGCCAAGCCGGGCGGCGAATCCGATAAAGCCCCCACCACACAGGGCCAGAAGGAGACGCCCGTTGGAAGAGATACGCTCTCCGCGCAGTACCTCTACCTTCCAGCTACCAATGATGAGAGAGGTGACCAGGCTGCCCAGAATCAGACCGACCGCGAAGTAGCTCAGCCAGGAGTCCAGCGGGTGTTTGTCGGCAGCGAAATAGCGGGCGAAATAGACGCTTTTTTCTGTGAGTTCTGGCAGTAGCTGGTTTTGGGCCGTGGCAACCAGGCGGGTCAGGAAGCCGCTGGCGCCGATTCCCCTGCCCGCGATGACAAAGGCCGCAATCATTGAGAAACCTATAAGCACGCCCGAAAGCACCGGGGGAAACTTGGTTGACCCGTTCACGGAAACACTCCTCTCTACATGATTTTTCTTCCCAACTATTATCCATTAATGACCCCCATTCACACTGACTGAAATCAAGGGTTCAGCTGAAAGTGCGATCAGGCTGAGAAGCTGAAAATCATTTGTTGTTATTTATAAAATCCGCACCCTGACCTCGGTATTGCCTTTATCCATAGCAATCACCAAAAGGACGAATTACAAGTACATTAACCGGTAAAGGGATAAAACACAAAGGGTAGCCAGGCTTTCTTTGATTTATTATCAATGAGCCTGCAGCAGTTCGCGGGTTGGGCTGACGACTGCATGGATGCAGGAGGTAGAGCAACGCAAGGAGCAGTTGCCGAGGCACGAAGCCCAACAACAGCTGTATAATTAAGAGGCCGAGCATTCTAACTTCCAATCACCCATTCAAATAACTAAGATTACCCCCTCACCCCTCTGATCAATACAACTCATGAACTGCTGCAGCACAATCCAAACCGACACCGGCCGCCTGTTCAGCTGGTTTGCCATGCCTCAGCGTCTGCGCTTCCGTCTCTTCGGCTTGGAAAAGACCCAGAGGCAATTGATCCAAGGGATCAAACAGGCCGGACTGGATGGCGCTGAATTGCTTGAAATAGGTTGCGGTCCCGGCTATTTGCATCAGGCCCTGTTACAGTCCGGCGCGGCTCACGCAACGGGTGTCGACCTCGCCGAAGGGATGCTGGCTGAAGCACGCACGTCTGCC
>JBDLIF010000392.1:0-2782 GCA_039714955.1 Pseudomonadota bacterium
TTTCATGGCCCGTTATGGACGCGGTCTGATCTGCCTGACCCTGACCAGGGACCACTGCAGCCAGCTCCGGCTGCCCCTGATGGTCCCCACCGACGATAAGCTGACATCCACCAACTTCACCGTCTCTATCGAAGCGGCCAATGGGGTAACCACCGGTATCTCGGCGGCGGATCGTGCGACGACGGTGCTGGCCGCCGTGGCGGCCGATGCCCAACCACAGGACCTGGTTCAGCCAGGCCACATCTTTCCGCTCATGGCCCAGCCGGGCGGTGTGTTGGTCAGGGCGGGCCATACCGAGGCAGGGTGTGACCTGGCACGGCTTGCGGGTATGTCCCCTGCCTCGGTGATTGTCGAGATCCTCAATGAGGACGGCTCCATGGCGCGGCGGCCGGACCTGGAGCGATTTGCCGAGACACACGGCCTGAAGATGGGCACCATCGCCGATCTGATCCACTACCGGGTGCGTAACGAGCAAACGGTGGAGCGGGTCAGCGAGTGTCATCTGCCAACCGAATATGGCGAATTCCGCTTGGTGGCCTTCCAGGATATGGTGGACAACGAACTCCATCTGGCGCTGGTCATGGGGCATCCGTCTCCAGACAATCCGACCCTGGTCAGGGTGCACATGCAAAACAGTCTCTGTGACCTGTTTGCCGCCGTGGGTGGTGAGTGCGGCTGGCCGCTGCGAAACGCCATGCGGCAGATCGATAAGGCAGGGGAAGGCGTCATCGTGGTGCTGCGCAATCACGATACCCCGCGAGAGATCGTCCAACGTATGATGGGTATGCAAGTACAAGATTCAACCAGTGAAGGTTTCATCAAGCAGGACAACAGTAAGGAGCTGAGGACCTATGGTGTCGGCGCTCAGATCCTCTCCAATCTGGGGGTGCGCAAGATGCGCGTGCTGAGTGCGCCGAAGAGCATTCATGGGCTATCCGGCTTCGGTATGGAAGTGATCGAATATGTGGAGTGCATCTAGCTCCACGTAACGCAGAAATCAGTTAAGATTCCTCAGGTTTTAATTTCAGGGTAACCAGTATGACCATCGAAACCATAGAAGGCGGATTGATCGTCGAAAATGCACGTTTTTGCCTGGTGGCGGCGCGCTTCAACAGCTTTATAGTCGAGAGCCTGGTGGATGGGGCGATAGATACCCTGAAACGGCATGGGGCCGAGGAGAAGGACATTACCCTGGTACGCCTGCCGGGTGCCTTCGAGATGCCGGTGGCATTGGAGAAGATTGCCGCAAAAGGAGAGTATGACGCCATCATCGCCTTGGGGGCGGTGATTCGAGGTGGCACCCCGCACTTCGATTATGTCGCGGGAGAGTGCGTCAAGGGCATGTCCCAGGTCAGCCTTAAACATGGCGTGCCGATCGCCTTTGGCGTGCTGACGGTGGATACCATCGAGCAGGCCATCGAACGGGCCGGCACCAAGGCCGGCAACAAGGGGGCCGAGGCCACCCTTTCCGCCATTGAGATGGTCAATCTGCTGCGTCGGATTGGCTGATGAGCAAGAAGCGCAGCCAGTCCCGGCGCCATGCGGTACAGGCCCTCTACCAGTGGCAGATGGCGGGACAGGACCTCAATGACATCTACAACCAGTTTCTGGAAGAGCAGGATATCCAGAGCTTTGAGGTTCCCTACTTTCAGGACCTGTTGCGTGGCGTACCCAGCCATCTCTCGGAGTTGGACGCGCTGTTGAAACCGGCCCTGGACCGGGCCATCGAGAGTGTCGATCCGGTGGAACGGGCGGTGCTGCGTCTCGGTGCCTATGAGCTCTCCTTCCACCTGGAGGTGCCCTACCGGGTAGTGATCAACGAGGCGGTGGAGCTGGCGAAAGTCTTCGGCGCCGAGCAGGGCCACAGGTTCGTCAATGGGGTGCTCGACCAGGTAGCGAAGAAGGTCCGTGAGGCTGAGGTCAAGGCCAAGACCAAGAGCAAATCCCGTCACTAACTTAAGGCGAGCATAAGGGTTGCCCCGATGAGGGCATCTCCTCCTGAGGGATAATTTGTGGCCTTGAGTGAATTTGAGCTGATCAAGCGTTACTTCTCCGCGATTACCCCGCCGCGAGACGATGTCCTGTTGGGCATTGAGGATGATTGTGCCTTGCTGCGGGTCCCCAACGGCATGCAGCTGGCGGTCACCATGGACACCCTGGTGGCGGGTGTGCACTTCTTTCCCGATGTAGATCCGGAGGCATTGGGGCATAAGGCCCTGGCGGTCAACCTCAGCGATCTCGCCGCCATGGGCGCCGAGCCGGCCTGGGTGACCCTGGCGTTGACCCTGCCGGAACCGGATGAGGCCTGGCTGGCCGGCTTCAGTCGGGGCTTTGCCGCCCTGGCGCAACGCCATACGGTGCAACTGGTAGGAGGGGACACCACCCGGGGACCCCTTGCCATCACTGTCCAGGCCCATGGCCTGTTACCGGCGGGGCAGGGCATGCGCAGAGCCGGTGCCCGGGTGGGGGATCTGATCTATGTGACAGGCAGCCTGGGCGATGCCGGACTGGCCCTGCGCAAACGCCGGCAGGGATCACCCTGGGAAGCGGTTGGCTCGGGTTTGAAGCAGCGTCTGGAGCGACCGGAACCAAGGCTCGCGGCGGGCCTGGCGCTCCGGGGAATCGCTACGGCCGCGATCGATATCTCAGATGGCCTGCTGGCGGACCTGGGGCATATCCTGGAGTCCAGCGGAGTGGGGGCTGAGATCCACCTTTCCCGCATACCTCTGTCAGACGAGGTCAAGACGGCCCTGCATGAGGAGAGGGATTGGTCTTTGCCACT
>JBDLIF010000393.1:0-2778 GCA_039714955.1 Pseudomonadota bacterium
GTTTTGTCACTTCCGACATCACCACAGACCCAGAAACTGGCAATCCCGTCTTCACCCTCAATGGCCAACAGGTCATGGTGGATGACTCGACTGAGTATGAACCAGAAGAGGAGGCTGCCACGAGCATCGTAAAAGACATGTCCCTTGAAGTGGAGGGTGTCATGGATGGCGTCACTCTGGTGGCTACGCAGGTTGAAATCAAGACATCGGCCGGAGAAAAGCAGGAGCTTAAGGCCACTGTCGAACAGGTCAATCTTACTGACGGCGCCCTCTCCCTACTTGGCCAGACCATTAAGGTGACTAATTCCACTATCTATGAAGACGATCTGGATGAAGATCAGTCTTTCAGTCTCAGCAGTCTAGAAGTCTCGAATTTCGTGGAAGTTGATCTCTATATCGATCTTGACGGCAGCCTTGTTGCCTCAAAGCTGGAGCGGAAGATCAACGAGTCAACTCCTGACTATGCTGAAATAGAAGGTTTGGTCGAGGAGATCGAGGTAGATAACAACCCTGATAGGATCCGTGTTCTCGGTGTACTGATCGATATATCGGGCACAGAGATCACTCCAGGTTTTGGAGACCGGGTGGATATCTCAGGGAATTATGACGGCACTACCCTGACCGCCACATCAGGTGAAATCGAAGAATAGATTAGGCAACACCAAAGGAGCTCCACGGAAGCCAATAAAAAGGCCGGACAACTGTCCGGCCTTTTGCCAATGGGCCTGATTACAGTCATTATCGGTTACTCGGTCGATTTTTTTTCCTCATCCTTTGCCTGTTGGGCGTAGTACTCGGTCCCACAATAGTGAAGGATATAATCATCCGCTTCGGAGACGCCCATTTCAGACTTGGGAATCTCCCGTATACAAATATCCTGACCCAGTTTCTCAACCTCGCTTGGTTTTGGCATTGCCATAAAAACCTCCAGTAGACATGTTTTTAATATAAATAATATTTATCCTAGCAAAAACCAGGACCATGTTGAGTATAGCCGCTTTTCTGCCATTGCAAGGTTTTCATGAAATTTTGCGCACTGTTTTCTTGCCGAAGCCTCACACCATTGCTAGATTACGCTCCTTTGCGGTTTTTCCTGGAAGTTGGTGTCAATGCGGGCGAATAACCCACCAACCGCCACCTGAAAAACCATAACTCACTCAACATAAGAAGATTTCTATGCTGTTTCGACGCATCCGCGGCATGTTCTCCAACGATCTCTCGATCGACCTGGGCACCGCCAATACACTGATCTATGCACGCGGCCAGGGCATCGTGCTGAATGAACCCTCTGTTGTTGCCATCCGCCAGGACCGCGGTCCCGGCGGAGCAAAATCCGTTGTCGCGGTCGGTGAAGACGCGAAAAAGATGCTGGGACGTACTCCGGCCAACATCACCGCCACCCGACCCATGAAGGAGGGGGTGATCGCCGACTTCACCGTTACCGAAAAGATGCTGCAGTACTTCATCCACAAGGTACACGAAACCCGTATCATCCGGCCCAGTCCCCGGGTACTGGTCTGCGTGCCCTGCGGCTCCACCCAGGTGGAGCGCCGCGCGATCAAGGAGTCCGCGGCCGGCGCCGGGGCCAGGGAGGTCTATCTGATCGAGGAACCCATGTCAGCCGCCATCGGCGCCGGCCTGCCGGTGGATGAGGCCCGCGGCTCCATGGTGCTGGATATCGGCGGGGGCACCTCGGAGGTGGCGGTCATCTCACTGAATGGCATCGTCTACGCCAACTCGGTGAGGATTGGCGGTGACCGTTTCGACGAGGCCATCGTCAACTATGTGCGGCGTAACTACGGCACCCTGATCGGCGAGGCCACGGCCGAACGCATCAAGGAGGAGATCGGTTCCGCCTACCCGGGCAACGAGGTCAAGGAGATCGAGGTCAAGGGCCGCAATCTGGCGGAGGGCATTCCCCGCAGCTTCACCCTCAACAGCAACGAGATCCTGGAGGCGCTGCAGGAACCGCTCTCGGGGATCGTGGGCGCGGTCAGGATCGCGCTGGAACAGACCCCACCCGAACTCGGGGCCGACGTGGCGGAGCGGGGCATAGTGCTCACCGGTGGCGGCGCCCTGCTGAAAGATATCGACCGGCTGCTGCAGGAAGAGACCGGCCTGCCGGTGATCGTGGCGGAGGACCCATTGACCTGTGTTGCCCGTGGTGGCGGTCGCGCCCTGGAGATGATCGACGAGCGGGGCGGCGAGATCTTTTCCGTCGAGTAGCATGAGCCATCAAGCAACCGGGACAACCCGGTTGCCTCAGTTCCCCCAGCCCGAAGCGGAGCCAACGAACCATCAAACTGATCTTTACACAAGGCCCCTCGATCACCTCCCGGCTGGTGGTTGCGGTGATTCTCTCCATCGTCCTGATGGTCCTGGACCACCGGCAAAACCACCTGGAGTCCCTGCGCTCCACCCTCTCCGTTGCCCTCTACCCTATCCAGTATCTGGCCAGCCTGCCCCTTGTACTAGGGGGTGCGGCGAGTGACGCACTCAGCAGCCGGAGCGAGATCCAGACGGAGCGCGCACAGCTGCACGAGGAAAACCTCCAGCTGCGCGCCAGACTGCAGAAATTCGAGGCGCTGGAGGCGGAGAATACCCGTCTGCGCGCCCTGCTCGACTCCTCCTTCAAGGTAGGCGATCGGGTCCTGATTGCCGAGCTGATCTCGGTGGAGCAGGATCCTTTCCGCCAACAGGTACTGATCAACCAGGGTAAGAATGCCGGCGTTCTCAAGGGTCAGCCGGTACTGGATGCCAATGCGGTGGTAGGTCAGA
>JBDLIF010000394.1:0-2763 GCA_039714955.1 Pseudomonadota bacterium
GCGGTGGATAGCATGGCGGAACCCATGTTCGGCCAGGATGCGGTGGCCTTCTATCTGCTCAGCGAGCAAGTCTCGAAACAGATCAAGGTGGTGCAGTCGGGCCAGGGGGCCGATGAGGTCTTCGGCGGTTATTTCTGGTATCACCGCATGCTGGCGGAGACCCAGGGTGAACCGGTGGAACGCTTTGCCAGGCACTACTTCGACCGGGATCATGCCGAATACCTGCGCATGGTGACTCCGGAGATGGCGGGGGAGGACTTCACCCGACAACGTATCGCGGAACTGCTGGCGGAACCCGGGGCGGACAGCTTCCTGGACGCGGTGCTGCGCATGGATCAGACCACCCTGATCGTGGACGATCCGGTCAAGCGGGTGGATAACATGACCATGGCCTGGGGCCTGGAGGCCCGGGTGCCGTTTCTCGATCAGCATCTGGTGGCGCTGGCGGCACGCTGCCCGCCGGAACTGAAACTGCGGGAGGGCGGCAAATACCCGTTGAAGGCAATGGCCCGGGGCATACTGCCAGATTCAGTGATAGACCGGCCAAAGGGTTACTTTCCCATGCCGGCACTGAAATATGTGCGAGGTGATTTCCTCGCATTCATGCAGGATATTCTCGATTCCCAGGTGGCGCGGGAGCGGGGCATCTTCCACCGGGAATACATCGATATGCTGATGGCGGCGCCAGAGATGCACCATACCCGTATCCAGGGCAGCAAGCTCTGGCATATCGCGGTGTTCGAGTTCTGGCTGCAGCGGCAGCTTGCATGAGACAGTTCAATACTGAGTTTGTTTCTCTTTCTCACCGGGTCACTGCTGCATGGTATTCCGGCTCTATTCAATTCAGTTACCCAGAGAGAAGCTTGGTAACCCGCATGCTACATTTGTCTGCTCCCCGGTGCATGCACTGTGTTTCGTTGATATCGAATCTTTCGTCGAATTTTTCTCCCAATCCGCGGATGATTCCTCTCACCACCGGGCAGAGTTTTCTGTGCGATTGATAGTCGACGATCAGGACATCGGGTGACTCTCTGTGGGAAGAGAGTTTAGGCGGTTTCCGGTCTGGATTATGCTCATGAATAACATCATGTATTTTGCTGCCCGCCACCTCAATGACACCGAACGTGCTCAGGTTCTGGTCCTTGATATACATATGATAGAAGCTGAGTAACTCGGGGCCCACGTAGGCGCCGAAATCTTCCAGGACATCGGGGACGGGTACATTGAGCGCATTGGACGCGGTTTGTACCAAAGCTACAATCTCCTCATCCGCATAGTCTTTCACGGGGAAGTACATTTTGTACTTGTAACCCTGTGCTTCCAAAAGGGTTTGCCAGGTTGGTTTGCCGCCATGCCGTGCAATGACATAGTTGCGTAAAAAATGAAAAATTACACCGTACACACTTGTTCCCCGGTTGCTAGGGGTGAAGAATAGACGAAACGAGTACCCGATGTCGATTGCTCGTCATAAACAGCAAGGCAGCTACAACGGCTGTTTCTTGCCTGTCAGTGCCGTCCTGATCGGGATCTTGAGATCCGGTTGCCGGGCATGGATAGCTTGCGGGTGACCTGTGAGGTGACCGGCCACACCCGGTCAAGACCGGATGTGGTGGCTATACGATGGGCTAAGGCATAGAGATCGGCCTTCATGGTTTATCACTGCCTGATTGGACGGGTGAATCCTCATCCAACAGGGCCTCGATGATGCGGCAGTCGGCGACTTTTTCGTCTGAGCATCGGTTGATCAATCTGTTCAGCTCGACGCTGAGGACAGTGAGCATATTGATCTTGCCTTGAATGTTAGTGAGATGCTGACGGCTCAGGCGGCTGATTTCACAACAGGACGACTGTTGGTCTTCCGCCAGATCCAACATGGCCCTTATGTCCCCCAGACTGAAACCCAGGTCACGGCCCTTACGGATGAAGACCAGTCGGCGCCGGTGGGATTCACTGTAGAGCCGGTATCCCGCATGGCTGCGCGCCGGTGCCGGTAGGAGACCGACCTGCTCATAATAGCGGATCGTCTCGGGTTTACAGTGGGTGGCCGCGGCAAGCTTGCCAATGGTCATCTCTTTGCTTGTCATTGCACTTCTCCCTTGACCCTCTAGTAACTATAGGGTTTAGGATCAGAATTCGCCAGTCGATCTGGTGATTGTCAGAAAGATCTTGAAGCTAAAAAAACCAACACCGATGGACTCCGGATCTTATCCGGATAAGAGGAGGAAACAAAATGATAACGAGGAACCCGTGGAAGAGGAGTGCTTTACGAGGTGTAAAAGGTGCCGCGGTCCTGGCTGCATCCCTATTGCTGCTGCCGGCCGTGAGTTCAGCGGCGGAAGAGGAGGAGGGGCCAGGCAAGGAGTTCCCCTTCCGTTATGGAGCTCAATTCACCTGCGGTATGGTGAAACAGCACGCGGGGGGTCAGCTGACACAAGGTAAATACGCCACCCAGATCAATATGCAAAACTGGCACGGCACGGGGGTCAAACTGCGCAAGAAGGTAGCCTTGACCTATCCGCCCCGCATGGAGAAGCAGGGCAAGGCGTCAGAGTGGATCGGTCCTGAGAAGATCAAACCAAACCATGCGATGAGCGTGGATTGCGAAGAGATCATGGGTAGTGGCAAGTTCGACTCTGAGTTCTTCGATGAGATCCCGACCCTCGGGAATGGCGATGAGCCCAGCTTCATCACCGGTTATCTCATCATCCAGAGCAACCGCAGCCTCAATGTCACCACGGTTCACACGGCTGGGCCCAAGCCTGA
>JBDLIF010000395.1:0-2757 GCA_039714955.1 Pseudomonadota bacterium
GAGACCGAGGCGAAAGAGGATCTGGACCGCTTTATCGAGGTGATGACGTCGATTCAGCAGGAGGCCGAAACCGATCCCGAGCGGGTCAGGCAGGCACCCCATGGCCTGCCGGTGAAACGACTTGACGATGTGCGGGCGGCGCGGGACCTGGATCTGGCATTCAAGCCGGGTGCTTGAAGCGGGTTTTCGATTAGCTATTCAATTAAGGCCCTCGAACCCCAGGAATAGAAACAGTTATGAGCGGACACTATGAAGACACCGGCTTCGTGCCACTGAATATTGCGCTGCTGACCGTATCGGACAGCCGCACCGAAGCGGATGACAAATCAGGCAACACCCTTAAGGAGCGTGCCCTGGAGGCGAACCATAAGCTGGTGGATAAGGTCATCGTGCGGGACGACGTCTATGCGATGCGCGCCATCTTTTCCCGCTGGATTGCCGATCCGGATGTGCATGTCATTATCAGTACGGGAGGTACCGGCATCACTGGCAGGGATAGTACCCCGGAAGCGGTGATGCCCCTGTTCGACAAGGACATCGAAGGCTTTGGCGAGCTCTTCCGCGCCATCTCACTGGAAGAGATTGGTGTCTCCTCCATCCAATCCCGAGCGGTTGCGGGACTTGCCAACGGAACCCTGATCTTCTGTCTGCCCGGCTCTACCGGGGCCTGTCGCACCGGCTGGGACCGGATTCTCAAGGATCAGCTGGATCACCGTACCCGTCCCTGCAATTTTGCCCAGATGTTTCCGCGGTTACTGGAATTCTGAGCAGCCGGCACATGAACTACCTTAGCGGCGGAGATTAACAGAGATGTCAGCATGCGGTTGTGATTCACCCAAGTCAGGTCCTGCGCTCAAGTCGATCGAAGAGGCGCTCGAGTTTCTGCTTGCGCGGGTGAAGCCGGTTGCGGAACTTGAACAGCTGCCCATCGGGGAGGCAATCGGTCGGGTGCTGGCGGAGCCGGTGACCAGCCCCATCGAGGTGCCGCCCTGGAACAACAGCGCAATGGATGGGTATGCACTCAACAGCGCTGATCTACAGGGGATCTCGAACCGTCTGCCTGTCTCTCAACGGATACCGGCCGGTTCCATGGGTAGCCAACTGGAACCCGGCACGGCCGCGCGCATCTTTACCGGTGCGCCTGTGCCCCCCGGCGCCGATACGGTGGTGATTCAGGAGGTCTGTGAACAGGACGGCGATGCGGTCATCATCAGGCAGGCGCCATCTCCCGGGGCCAACATCCGTAGCGCTGGTGAGGATATCAAGGCAGGGTCCGAGATCCTGTCCCAGGGTATCCGCCTCGGACCCCAGCATCTGGGACTTGCCGCTTCGGTGGGGGTGGCGAGACTGGCTGTCCATCGTCGCCTCAAGGTGGCGGTATTCTCCAGTGGGGACGAATTGGTCATGCCTGGGAGGCCCTTGGGAGCAGGGCAGATCTACAACTCAAACCAGTTCACCCTCAGTGGCCTGTTACAGGCATTGGGCTGTGAGGTGATTCAGCTTGGTATCGTGGAGGACAGCCTCGAGGCTACTTGTGAAGCTCTGGCCCGTGGGGCGGAGCAGGCGGATCTGGTGGTGGCCTCCGGGGGCGTCTCCGTAGGGGAAGAGGATTATGTCAAACCGGCTGTTGAGCAGTTGGGTTCCCTCGATCTCTGGAAGATTGCCATTCGCCCTGGCAAACCGCTGGCCTTTGGGCATATCGGAGAGACCCCATTTATCGGTACACCGGGAAATCCGGTTTCCCTGTTCGTCACCTTCTGCATCTTTGCCCGGCCCTATATTCTACGTACCCAGGGTGTCATGGAGGACGTAGCTCCGCTGCCAATCATGGCAAAGGCTGACTTCGAATGGACAAAGCCGGATAAGCGTCGTGAATATGCACGGGCGAGGATGGCCTTCAACGATCAGGGCGAAACGGTAGTCTCTCTCTATCCGAGCCGCTCCTCCGGGGTGTTGAGCTCCGTGGTCTGGGCCAATGGCCTGGCGGTGATTCCCGAACAGACGACCCTGGCCAGGGGTGATCGTGTCACGTTCATTCCCTATGGTGAATTGATCCAATGATTCAACTGCGTTTTTTTGCCCGCATTCGTGAACAGTTAGCTACGGATTCAGAAGAGATTCCGGTTGATGGGCATGCGGATGTCGAGACTGTTGTAACCCTACTGCGGCAACGTGGAGGCATTTGGAGTGAGGTTTTTGCTAATGACCAATCCGTGCTGGTGGCGGTGAATCAGGAGGTTTCCGATGTTCGAACCCCCATCAAGGATGGTGATGAAGTAGCCTTTTTCCCGCCAGTTACCGGGGGGTGAGCCGCGACCGTTTGTCCAGTGGACAAACGCAGCACGGCGAACGCGAGGCCTGGATGGCCGAGCTGGGTGCGTCACCAAGGATGGTTGCTTGCGATGTGCAAAAATCAAGGTATAGACAGGACCAAATAATTTTGGCGAACGACCGGCCAGGCCGTTCTTAGGCATCCTGCCTACCACGGCATTTGTCCATCCCTGGACGGCAGAAGGCTGGGCCGGGAGTAATAAAGAATCCCACTATGGCGCCATGGATGGCGGATGTTAACGAGCTTACGTAGTGCGAGTGGACCAATTATTTTGGCGAACGACGGCGCTAGCCATTCGTGGGTATCCTGCCATCCATAGTATTTACTTACCTGATTACCCCTGATACTCAGCTACTCTGACGGCTGAGATTCTCCATAAGTACCGGGCGTATCTGGGGCGCGGTTGCAGGACACGCAGTGAATAC
>JBDLIF010000396.1:0-2744 GCA_039714955.1 Pseudomonadota bacterium
GATGCCCTGGTGGCCTGTGTCGGTGGGGGATCCAACGCCATCGGGCTCTTCTATCCCTTCCTGGATGATACGAATGTGGCGATCTACGGGGTCGAGGCCGCGGGGGATGGTCTGGAGACCGGCCATCATGCCGCTCCACTCTGTGCAGGGCAGCCCGGCGTGTTACATGGCAACCGGACCTACCTGATGGAGGACAAGGATGGGCAGATCATCGAGACCCACTCCATTTCCGCTGGTCTCGACTATCCGGGGGTTGGGCCTGAGCACGCCTGGCTGAAAGACAGTGGACGGGCAAGCTATGTGGCTATCACGGATGAAGAGGCGCTGGTAGCCTTCCATGCCCTGACCCGCACAGAAGGTATCATCCCGGCACTGGAATCGAGCCATGCCCTGGCCTATGCCGCCAAACTGGCTCCAACACTCGCTCAGGATCAAATTATTTTAGTGAACCTGTCCGGTCGGGGTGACAAGGATATGCACACTGTGGCGGCGCGGGAGGGCCTCGAGATATGAGCCGGATTGCGGATAGATTCAGTGAGCTTAAAACCCAGGGCAGGACCGCGCTGATCCCTTTCATCACCGCGGGTGATCCGACCCCCGGCGTCACGGTGGACCTGATGCACGCCATGGTGCAGGCGGGCGCTGATCTGATCGAACTGGGTGTACCCTTTTCCGATCCCATGGCGGATGGACCGGTGATTCAGCGCGCCAGCGAGCGAGCCCTGGAGCATCATGTCAGTCTGCACGATGTCCTGGGAATGGTGAAAGGCTTTCGGGAACAGAATGCTCACACACCGGTAGTTTTGATGGGCTATCTCAATCCCATCGAAGTAATGGGTTATCAAAATTTTGCCCAAGATGCTGAAACCGCGGGAGTCGATGGTGCCCTGGTGGTGGATATTCCTCCGGAAGAGGGTCATGAACTATTGCAGGCCCTGCGAGAACACGCCTTGGACCAAATCTACCTGCTGGCGCCGACCAGTACGCCGGAGCGTATTGAGCGGATCTGTCAGGCAGCAAAAGGTTTTGTCTACTATGTTTCCGTAAAGGGTGTTACCGGTGCCAGTCATCTCGATCTGAGCGCAGTGGAAACAAAATTAAGTGAAATCCGCGCCAAGACCGATCTCCCTGTTGGCGTAGGTTTCGGGATCAAGGATGCGGAGACCGCCGAGGCTGTTTCCAAGGTTGCCGATGCTGTCGTGGTGGGCAGTGCCCTGGTGTCCCGGGTGGAGGCGCTGGCCGATCGACCGGACGAGATCGCGGCGGCATTGGCTGAGGTGCTTTCCAGTATGCGTCAGGCAATGGACGGCTAGCCTCCTTATTGATATTCCGCCTGCGAGTGATCGTGACACGCTATAAATACGTCCTGTGCGCTCGGTAATTGGCTCCCACCCGCCGAGGGCCACGATCACTCGCAGGCCATCACTTTTGCAGCTATTAATAGAACCTGACCTAATAATATTTTTCAGGTAAAATTTTGCCTATGAGCTGGTTTGAAAAACTTATGCCAAGCCGCATCCGGACCGACGGCGGCAACAAGCGTGCGGTACCCGAAGGGCTTTGGACCAAGTGCCCTGGGTGCAATGCGATCCTCTATCGGGCTGAGATGGAGCGGAATCTGGATGTCTGCCCCAAGTGCAATCACCACAACCGGATCAGTGCCCGGCGACGCTTGGAGACCTTTCTCGATCTGGATCTGCAAGAGGAGATCGGCAAGAATCTGGAGTCGGTGGATCCGCTAAAGTTCAAGGACAGCAAGAAGTACAAGGATCGTGTCAGCCAGGCACAGAAGAGTTCCGGTGAGAAGGATGCGCTGGTAGTGATGCGAGGTCAGCTCAAGGGTATGGATCTGGTGGTGGCGGCCTTCGAATTCAGTTTCATGGGTGGGTCCATGGGTTCAGTGGTTGGTGAACGCTTCGTGCGTGCCGTTAGTGTTGCCCTGGAGCGGCATATCCCGCTGGTCTGCTTCTCCGCCAGTGGCGGCGCCCGCATGCAGGAATCGCTCTTCTCTCTGATGCAGATGGCCAAGACAAGTGCCGCCCTGGAACGGTTGCAGAAACGAGGGCTGCCATTCATCTCGGTGATGACCGATCCCACCATGGGTGGGGTGTCCGCCAGCTTCGCCATGCTGGGTGATGTGAATGTGGCGGAACCCAATGCGCTGATCGGGTTCGCCGGTCCCCGGGTTATTGAGCAGACCGTGAGGGAGAAGCTGCCCGAGGGCTTCCAACGCAGTGAGTTTCTACTGGACCATGGTGCGGTGGATATGATCATCGACCGGCGGGACATGCGGGACCGGATTGCGGATCTGTTGAGCATCTTCATGCACAAGGCCCGCTCCTGACAGGGTTTCCCTCCCCCTAAAAATATGCGATTTCACAAGCTGGACGACTGGCTCGACTGGCAGTCGGCGCTGCATCCCCGGGAGATTGAGCTGGGCCTTGAGCGTGTCGCTGGCGTTTGGCGCCGACTGCGGCCTGCTGGTCTCTCCTCACGGGTCATCACCGTTGCCGGCACCAATGGCAAGGGCTCCAGTGTGGCGATGCTGGAGGCAATCTATCTGCAGGCCAACTATCGGGTTGGGAGCTATACATCCCCACATCTTGTGCGCTATAACGAACGTATCCGGCACAATGGTGAAGCTGCTTCGGATGAGCGGATCTGTGAGGCCTTCGAACGGGTGGACCAGGCCCGCAATGGAACGCCACTTACCTATTTCGAATTCGGTACCCTTGCGGCACTGG
>JBDLIF010000397.1:0-2740 GCA_039714955.1 Pseudomonadota bacterium
CACCTGGCCGGGCGCGCCACCGCGCACCGCCACCAGCATGCCTTCCTGGCGGTGGGAGTCCACGGCGCGCACCGCTTCGGCGCCTCCGTAGGTCTCGAGGACCCGGTCGATGATGGAGTCGGGGTCGGGGTCGGCGGGACCGGCCTCCAGAACCCGGGGCTGAGCGCTTCCGATCAGCGCCACCAGAACGAGCAGCGGCGCGCCGAGGGCTTTCCATTTGCGCATAGGGGCAGTTGATTGACGGGGCTGCAGGAGGTCCTAAGGCACCACCGGAATATGCGGCCCCAGGTGAACTCCCGGCGATAAAGAGGAATCACCTGCGTTTGGGGGGAAAGTGTCGGTGCCTTCCGTGGGGGAATCCCCCACAGCCGTAGGGCCGAACGTACTCATCACCTCTGTCCGAGGGTAGGCCGCGGCGCGCCTGGCCCACAATGCGATCGCGTCCTCGAGCGAAGGCTCCTGCGCATACAGCCGCAGGAGCCTGACCCAGCTCGCCGAGGAGGGTGCCATCCAGGTCCTTGATCCAGCACAGACACAACTGATCCAGGACGCCTCATCCGGTTATGCCGACAGCCTCCTTTATATCGAAAGCCAACTTCGTCGTCAGTCCATCAACGATGAACAGATCCACATAGCCCATCAGGGGGCGATGGATCTGGTACCCTACCAGACGGATCCCGCCATCCAGGCATTACAACAGCCGCGTCAGCGTATCCTGATTGCCGATGCCGTGGGGCTGGGTAAGACCCTCGAGGCGGGTATTCTGGTCTCCGAGCTGATCCATCGGGGGCGCGGCAAGCGCATACTGGTGCTCGCCCTCAAGAGCATGCTCACCCAGTTCCAGAAGGAGTTCTGGAATCGTTTCACCATCCCCCTGACCCGGCTTGACTCCGTGGGACTGCAGCGGGTAAGAAACCGTATCCCGAGCAACCATAACCCTTTCTACTACTACGACAAGTCGATCATCTCCATCGACACCCTCAAGCAGGACACCGAGTACCGGGTCTATCTGGAGCAGGCCTATTGGGACATTATCATCATAGACGAGTGCCACAATGTGGCCGAGCGGGGAACCAGCAGCCAACGCGCCCGGCTGGCTCGGCTCCTTGCTACCCGTTCAGATACCCTCATCATGCTCTCGGCCACCCCACACGATGGCCGGGCACAAAGCTTTGCCAGCCTGATGAATATGCTCGACCCCACCGCCATCAGCGACCCGGAGAATTACGCCAAGGAGGACTTCAGCCACAAGGGACTGGTAGTACGGCGCTTCAAAAAGGACATACGTGACCAGGTGGAAGGCGAGTTCAAGGAACGCAGTGTCTATCGCCATCACCATGCGGCCTCTCCCGAAGAAGAGGTGGCCTATGCCGCTCTGCTAGAAATCCCCTTCACCCGCAACGGCGAATGTGTCGCGGATAAACGCAGCGCCCTGTTGCGCATCGGCCTGCAGAAGGCGCTCTTTTCCAGTCCCGCCGCCTGCCGCAAGAGCATCACCCAGCGGATGCGCAAGCTGGAGCGGGAACAGCAGACTGGGCCCACTCAGGCCATGGCTGACGAATTGGCTGGGCTGAATTTGCTTGACCAGCAGGTCTCCCGCATCACCCAGGACCGATACAGCAAATACCAGGCACTGCTTGCCCTGTTAAAAAACAAAGCATTCGGCTGGAACAAGAGGACCACCGATGACCGCCTGGTGATCTTTTCCGAACGTATCGAGACCCTGAATTTTCTCGAAACCCAGCTCAAACAGGATCTGAAACTCAAGGATAGGCAGATCACCCAACTCCACGGTGGCATGAGCGACCAGGAACAGCAGCGGATCGTCGAGCAGTTTGGCAGCCCTGAATCCAGGCTGAGAGTATTGCTCTGCTCGGATGTCGCTTCGGAGGGCATCAATCTACATTATCAATCTCACCGCTTGATCCATTACGACATCCCCTGGTCGCTGATGGTCTTCCAGCAGCGGAACGGCCGTATAGACCGTTACGGTCAGGAACAAGAGCCGCGCATCGACTATCTGATCACCGAGAGCGCCAACCCTACCATCCGGGGCGATATGCGCATCCTTGAGGTGCTAGAAGAGAAGGATGAACAGGCCTATCACGATATCGGCGACCCCTCGGTCTTCATGGGGGTCTTCGACAGCGAGGAAGAGACCCGCCTCACCGAAGAGGCCATGGCGGCAGGGCAGGAAGCGGATGCCTTCAACGACCGCTACCAACCCGAGAAGAACCCGGGGGATGATCTCCTGGCCCTGTTTTTGGGCGCGAAGAACAGTGGTGATCCGCAACCTGCACCGCAACCCAACGGCACCCCAGCCATTCCTATCGACCCACCCCTGAGTCTGTTTCCCGACCACTACACCTGGGCCAGGCGCGCCCTGCAACAGTTACAGACCCGTGGTGACCCCCTGCAGTGGAACCCGGACGACGTCAGCCATCATCTCACCCTGACGGCAACCGACGAGCTGCGCCACCGCTTCAGGTTCCTGCCCCGGGAGATCTACCCGGAACAGGGGCAGTTCATCCTCACTGACGATATAGAAGTCATCAAACAGGAGATCGCCCGCTCCCGCGAGGACGAAAATGCCTGGCCGAAGATTCACTACCTTTGGCCCCAGCACCCAATTGCCGAGTGGCTTGGTGACCGGATGCTCGCCGCCTTCGGCCGTCACACCGCCCCGGTCATCGAACTGCCGGAAGGCCTCTCCAACGGCGAATCGGTATTCATCATCAAC
>JBDLIF010000398.1:0-2739 GCA_039714955.1 Pseudomonadota bacterium
ATCGAGAAATGGTTTGGTGTTGCCCTCCCTACGCAAGGTTATGCCGAGGCCGAAACCCCAAGGGATCTTCTGACCTTGATCGGTTCAGCCGAGAGGCAACCGACAACGGCAAGTCAGCCGCACATCAGCCTGCCAGAAACTGAGACTGAAATATATTACCCTACAGAGGCCATGACCCTCACACAAGTGCTGAAATGGCACTGTGAGCAGCAACCGGAGCGTACCCATCTGCTGCTCTATGAAGATGACGAGCAGGCAACTCCGATCAGTTATGCGGAACTCTACCAGGAAGCCCAAGCGATAGCCGGCGGACTGTTGCGCACAGGACTGCAATCGGGTCAGACGGCGGCGATTATGCTGCCGACCAGTCGGGACTACTTCATCAGTTTTTTCGCTATCCTGCTTTGTGGGGCGATCCCGGTACCCATCTACCCGCCGGCACGACTCTCTCAGATCGAAGACCATCTGCGGCGGCATGCCAGGATCCTCGACAATGCGCGAGCTCGGGTGATGATCACCACCCAAGAGATAGTCCCGCTGGCTCGCCTGCTTAAAGCGCAGACGGGAGCGCTTCAGTCAGTCGTGACAACTCAAATGCTCATGGGCACTGCTAATTCCCTTGTATCCATGGAGATAAATCCTTGGGATATTGCATTCCTGCAATATACCTCCGGCAGCACGGGGCAGCCCAAAGGGGTCAAGCTCAGTCACTTCAATCTGCTGGCGAATATCCGTGCGATGGGGGAGGCGATAAGGGTGGGTCCCCAGGACGTGTTTGTCAGCTGGTTGCCGCTCTATCATGACATGGGATTGATCGGCGCCTGGCTTGGCAGTCTCTATCATGGGATTCCGCTGGTGGTGATGTCCCCGCTACTCTTCCTCACTAGGCCGTATCGTTGGTTGAAGGTCATTCAGCAGTATGGGGGGACCCTTTCCGCCGCACCAAACTTTGCCTATGAACTCTGTCTTTCGAAGGTGGAGGATAGCTCGATCGAAGGGCTCGACCTGAGTTCCTGGCGTATGGCTTTCAATGGCGCGGAACCGGTCAGTCCGAATACCATCAGGCGTTTCACCCAGCGCTTTGCGCCCTACGGATTTCGCGCGGAGGCGATGGCGCCGGTCTATGGCTTGGCCGAGTCGGCGGTAGGGCTCGCCTTTCCGCCACCCGGGCGGTTACCACCGATTGACCGGCTCCAGCGCAACGCCCTCGACCGGGATGGCAGCGCGATCCCTGCCGCCGATTCCGATCCGGATGTGCTGGAGGTGGTGGCTTGCGGTCAACCCCTGCGGGGCCATCAGGTGCGCATCGTTGACGATCAGGGACGCGAGCTGCCGGAACGCAGGGTCGGCTATCTGCAGTTTCAGGGACCTTCCGCTACCAGTGGTTATATGCATAATCCGCAAGCCACCGAAAGGCTCTTTAATGGACCCTGGCTCGACTCGGGGGATCTTGCCTACATTGCAGCGGGTGACATCTACCTCACCAGTCGTGCCAAGGAGATCATCATTCGGGCCGGCCGCAACATCTATCCCCATGAACTGGAGGAGGCGGTGGGTGATATCGAGGGCGTGCGTAAAGGGTGTGTCGCGGTTTTTGGCAGCAAGGATCCAAAATATGGCACGGAAAGACTGATTGTCGTAGCGGAGACACGTAGCACGGATAGGGCGATGCATCAGCGGCTGCGCGAGAAGATAATGGCTGTTTCGGTCGATCTCACCGGGCTGGCGGCGGATGAGGTCAGGCTGGTGGGGCCTCATGCAGTGCTCAAGACCTCCAGCGGCAAGATCAGACGTGCGGCCACCCGGGACAGGTATGAAGAGGGGCTGCTCGAGCAGCAACACCGCGCAATTTGGAAGCAATTTTCCCGTCTGCTGTTAACTGGCCTGGGGCCTGAATGGCGCCGCCTGCAACAGGCATTGCGGGGGCAAGCCTATGCCGCCTATGCCTGGGGCCTGTTTGGTCTCATGGCACCCATGGTCTGGCTGTTGGTGGCGATACTACCCAAGCTTGAATGGCGCTGGAGCCTGATAAAGGGCTCAGCCAGATTGATCGTCCGGCTCGCTGGGGTGAGATTATTGGTGCAGGGAAAAGAGCACCTGGCGGAGGCTGGGTCGGCCATTCTGGTCTCCAATCATGCCAGTTATCTGGATGGTCTGTTGCTGGTGGCCGCGCTTCCCGGCAGGTTTCGCATTGTCGCGAAAAAGGAGTTGCGGTCAAAGCTGATTCCACGCATTTTCTTGCAGCGGATCGGTGCGTTCTTTGTAGAGCGCTTTGACCCTCAACGAGGTCAGGAGGACTTCCAGCAGATCAATATCGCTGCCACCGGTGGGGATCCCCTGTTGTTCTTTTCGGAAGGTACCTTCTCACGCAGTCCGGGGCTGCTGTCTTTCCGCATCGGTGCCTTTGCGGTGGCCATAGATAACGCACTGCCCGTGGTGCCGGTCGCCCTGAGGGGTTCCCGTTCACTGCTGCGCGCCAAGTCCTGGTTTCCACGCCGGGTCATGATCAGTATAGTGGTAGCCGCTCCCATCCATGGCAGGGGGCATGATTGGGAGGCCAAGTTGCGGCTGCGCAATCAGGTGCGTGGAGAGATTCTCAAACACGCGGGTGAACCGGATCTGTCCGCTGAAATATCTCCTCCATAACGGGAAGATCAATACTCAGGCTCAGGTTGTCTATACTCGTTGAACAATTCGTTTTCACCGCTGGCGTGCCACTTCCTCATCGAGTCCTGGACT
>JBDLIF010000399.1:0-2738 GCA_039714955.1 Pseudomonadota bacterium
CGCCCCCCTGCTCACGCAACTGAAACCCGGCGGCCGCATGGTGATACCGGTAGGCGGACGTTTTCAGGTTCAACAGTTGATGCTGATCGAGAAGACGGTGGAAGGCAAGATCACTACCCACCAGATCCTGCCGGTCCGATTCGTCCCGCTTACCGGAGAGCATTAAACACGACCTTCCGTTACCGGGAGCCTTGAGCCTTGCGCAACGACGCCGCACCGCCTGTCTATTCCGTACTGCTGATCTCAGCGGCGGCACTGGCCTATGAAGTGCTGCTGATGCGGCTCTTCTCCATCATTCAGTGGCACCATTTTGCCTACATGATGATCAGCCTGGCGCTGCTGGGTTATGGGGTAAGCGGTACCTTTCTGACGTTCTTGGGGCATAGATTGAAACCCCACTTCAGCGTCGCCTTTGTCGCCAATGCGGTTCTTTTCGGCATCAGTTCGATCATCTGTTTCCTGCTGGCCCAACAACTGCCGTTCAATACCCTGGAGATGTTCTGGGAGCCCAACCAGTGGCGCTTGCTGTTGTTGAGTTATCTACTGCTGTTCATCCCATTCTTTTTCGCCGCTAACGCCATCTGCCTGACCTTTGCCCGGTTTGGCGAACAGATTCCCCGCATCTATGCATTCGATCTGTTGGGCGCAGGCCTTGGCTCGGCGGGCATCATCCTTGCCCTCTATTATCTGGCGCCCGCAGACACCCTCAAGCTGGTAGCCGCCATAGGACTGCTTGCCGCCGCTCTGGCTAGGCTGGAGGGAGAAAAACCACACAACTGGCAGATTACATTCGCTTTGTCTTCGTTGGTCCTTGTCACCCTGCTGTTGCCGAACCACTGGCTGAGGCTGCAACTGTCGGAATACAAGTCACTCAGCCAAACCCTGCGGATTCCCGGGACGTCAATCCTGGAGGAGCATTCCAGCCCCCTGGGTCTGATCACCCTGGTCGACAGTCCAAGGGTCCCCCTCAGGCTGGCCCCCGGCCTGAGCCTCAACAACACTCAGGAGCCACCCGCACAATTGGGCGTCTTTATCGATGGTGATGCACCCACTCCCTTGAACCGGTTCGATGGGGATCTGCAGCCCTTTGCATACCTTGACTATCAGACATCGGCCCTCCCCTACCACCTCATGAATCCCGGCCAGGTTCTGATCCTGGGCATGGGGGGTGGCAGTGGCCTGTTGCAGGCAGCCTATCATGACATCGCTCGCATAGAGGCGGTTGAGCTAATTCCTCAACTGGTCGAGTTGTTTCAACATGGATATGCGGACTACACAGGCTGGCAATGGCTGCGGGACAGGACACTGATACATGAGGAAGAGGCGCGGGGATTCATCTCCAGCAGCCACAAGCGTTACGACCTGATCCAGATCTCTCTGCTGGACAGCGCGAGCGCGAGCTCCGGCGGCGTCTATGGCCTCAGTGAAAGTTATCTCTATACCCGCGAAGCCATAGCCGAATATCTGCAACAGCTGAATCCTAACGGCCTCCTGGCGATTACCCGTTGGGTGAAACTGCCACCCAGAGATGGATTGAAGCTGTTTGCCACCAGCATCGAGGCATTACGGCATAACGGTGTCCAATCGCCCGATCAACAAATAATGCTAATCCGAGCTTGGGACACCAGTACCCTGGTAATCAAAAATGGGCGGATCAGCAATCAGGAGATTCAGCGTTTACACGGATTCTGCGAGGCGCGTTCGTTTGATCTGGCCTACTTCCCCAACATCACCAAACAACAGACCAATCGATACAACATATTGTCAGAACCCTACTTCTACCAGGGTGCGATGGCCCTGCTTGGAGATGAAGCCGAACGTTTTCTCGAACAATATAAATTCGACATCCAGCCGGCCACCGATAACCGGCCCTATTTTTTCAACTACTTCAAATGGTCGACACTTCCAGAGATCATTGCAACCTATCGACAGGGTGGATTTTCCCTCCTCGAACTCGGCTATCCGATCCTGATACTGACCTTGTTGCAAGCCATGGTCGCCAGTGCGGTGCTTATCCTGCTGCCAATAGGATTCATCAGGCGACAAAGCAATACGACCGGCTCAGGCAATGCAGCACAGGTGCTTCTCTATTTTTTATCCATCGGACTCGGCTTTCTGTTTATCGAAATTGCCTTCATGCAGAAGTTTATCCTGTTTCTGGCCCACCCCATCCATGCGATTGCCGTCACCCTTTGTGGCTTCCTGATCTTTTCAGGCCTCGGCAGTCTCTATGCTCAAAACCTGGTCAAGCAAAATGATGGCATGCGGCTTCATCTGATCGTCGGTGTACTGGCAGGGTTAGCGGTTGTTTATACTTGGTTGATGCCAGTGATGTTTGCCGGGTTGGCGGATCTGCCAATCCTCTTTAAGGCGATTGCGACCCTGGTAATGATTGCACCCCTGGCCTTCACCATGGGCATGCCGTTTCCTTTGGGATTGTCCAGGCTTGCCCGGCAGAGTCCGCACCTGGTTCCCTGGGCCTGGGGAGTGAATGGCTGCGCATCACTCATAAGCGCCATCCTGGCCAGTCTGCTGGCAATTCATTTCGGCTTCACCTGGGTGATACTGATAGCGATCTTAACCTATCTCACAGCGGCGGTTATCTATCCTTCACTCAGTCACCAACCACCCGCATAGCGCATGTCATTACACACAAATATTAAAGCTATTCATGGTCTTAGCGGCAAGCACAAAGTCATGCATACGCTGTAGACCTATCCAGATTGTCTTTGGTCCCG
>JBDLIF010000400.1:0-2731 GCA_039714955.1 Pseudomonadota bacterium
GGTCCGCCGCGCGGGCCATGATGCCGCCCAACGCATCCAACTCTTTCACCAGATGCCCCTTGCCGATACCACCGATGGCCGGATTGCA
The DNA here is from genome assembly GCA_039714955.1 of Pseudomonadota bacterium. Classification (GTDB taxonomy): domain Bacteria; phylum Pseudomonadota; class Gammaproteobacteria; order Chromatiales; family Chromatiaceae; genus JASJBU01. The sequence goes on from JBDLIF010000400.1 coordinate 89, forward strand.
GCTCATCTGCCCCAAGGTCTCGATATTGTGGCTCAGCAACAGAGTGCGTACGCCCATGCGTGCACTGGCCAGGGCCGCCTCGGTACCCGCATGACCGCCACCCACCACAATCACATCATAGGAATCGACAGAAAACATTTTGCGCTATGGACAAGCCACCACAAAAGGGGCTGTCGAGGAATACCATCTCCTGCTCAGACAGTTGCGGCCCAGAAACAACGGGCTTGATAGCCGCTATGCGCTAATCAACGAATAGAGTTTGTCTTTCAGATGTAGACGGCGCTTTTTCATCTCTTCGATGTGAAAATCAGAAACCGGTACATGGACCTCTTCCAGGTTACGAATATGGGAATCAAGCCAGTCATATTCGTCCATCAGATGGTGGAAGATCTCGCTGTTGGCGCGTAAATCGGCAATTTTTTGTGCATGTTCTGGAAATTCATGCAGCAGTTGATGGGATTCTCCCAGCATGGTTAGACTCCTCGGTGTCTCTGTTTTTAGTAATATTATCTGGATGGAGTAGTAGTTATCAATGTAAAAGTTAAGTTGCCTATTTACCAATACAAAAAGTGCTGAATATCCGACCCAACAGATCATCGGCGGTGAATTCTCCCGTGATCTCATTCAACGCCTGTTGAGCCAAACGCAAATCTTCCGCCAGCAGTTCTCCCGCGCTCTGTCGACTCAGCACCTCCATTCCCTGTTGCAGATGACCTAGTGCCCGCTCCAGCGCATCAAGGTGGCGGCGTCTGGCAATGAATTCTCCCTCAAACGCGCCGCCATAACCCACACTCTCCTTGAGATGACCTTTCAGCAGATCAATACCGTTGCCATTTTTCGCCGACAGTGAAACCTCAATACCCTCGGCAGTCTGGAACAAACCCGATTCTTTGCCGCTGAGATCTATCTTGTTACGCACCAGTGTCAGTGGTACCTGCTCCGGCAGTGTCGCCCGATCCAGGGCCAGATGCCCGGGATCGGCCCGATCATCGAAGACCCAGAGAATCCGATCCGCCTGGGCAATCTCCAGTCTGGCACGGCGTATGCCCTCCAGTTCCACCGGATCCTCACTCTCCCGCAACCCCGCCGTATCGATGATATGGATAGGCATACCCTCGATCTGTATCCGCTCCCGCAACAGATCACGGGTGGTACCCGGAATCTCCGTCACTATGGCCGAATCCTCTCCAGCCAGGGCATTCAGCAGGCTGGATTTGCCCGCATTGGGACGGCCAGCGATGACCAGGGTCATGCCATCCCGCATCAGCCTCCCTGTATTGGCACTTCGCCGCACAGCCTCTAGTTTTTCTATGATACCAAGTAAGTCAGTACTTACTTTACCCTCACTGAGGAAATCGATCTCCTCTTCCGGAAAGTCGATGGCCGACTCCACATAGAGCCTCAGTTGAATGAGCTGTTCAACCAGCCCGTGCACCTGCTTCGAGAACACCCCCTGCAGGGTCCTGCTCGCCAGACGGGCCGCTGAGGTGGTACAGGCATCGATCAGATCCGCGATGGCCTCGGCCTGGGTAAGATCCAGTTTACCGTTGAGAAAGGCGCGTTCACTGAATTCCCCAGGGCGCGCCAGCCGGGCACCCAGACGCAGCACCCGCTGCAGCAGCAGATCCATCACCACCGGGCCGCCATGGCCCTGGAGTTCCAGAACATCCTCCCCCGGATAGGAGTTCGGGGCAGGAAAATAGAGGCCTATGCCCTCATCGAGGACCTCAGACTTCTCATCTCGGAAAAGGCCATAGCTGGCCATTCTTGGTTCAGGCAGGAGACCCAGAATGGCCCGGGAAATCTCCGCAACCCGCGGTCCCGATACCCGTACAATACCGATCCCGCCACGGCCTGCCGGAGTGGCAATGGCTGCGATGGTCTCTGCCACTTTTGTTCCGTCTAAGAAGCGCCCTGTTCTATCTTACGGGTGATATACCACTGCTGGGCGATAGAGATGAGGTTGTTCACCACCCAGTAGAGCACCAGTCCAGCTGGAAAGAAGGCGAAAAAGATCGTAAACACGAAGGGCAGGCTCATCATGATCTTCGCCTGCATCGGATCCGGCGGAGCCGGATTGAGCTTCTGCTGAACAAACATGGAGACACCCATGATCAGGGGCAGGATGAAGTAGGGGTCTTTGGCGGAGAGGTTGTCCATCCACAGGATGAAGGGGGCCTGACGCAACTCCACACTCTCCAGCAGTACCCAATAGAGGGCAATGAACACCGGAATCTGTACCAATATGGGCAGACAGCCACCCAAGGGATTGACCTTCTCCTTTTTGTACATCTCCATCATGGCCTGATTGAGACGTTGCTTGTCGTCACCGTAACGATCCTTCATCGCCTGCAGCCGGGGCGTCAGCTTGCGCATATTGGCCATCGATTTATAGCTGGTCTCCGACAATTTATAGAAGGCGGCCTTGATGATGATGGTGAGCAGGATGATGGACCAGCCCCAGTTACCCACAAAATCATGAATCGTCTTCAGCAGCCAGAAGATGGGTTTCGCCAATACCGTCAGCCAGCCATAATCGACCGTCAGCTCGAGGCCTTCGGCAATGGTCTCCAGCTTGTCCTGTAGTTTCGGGCCGATATAGAGCTGCTTCATGAACTGATGACTGCCATCCGCCGGCACAGT
>JBDLIF010000401.1:0-2718 GCA_039714955.1 Pseudomonadota bacterium
TGGGATTATAGTGAAATATCTGGAAACAGAGGCCTTTCTTGGCGAAAGCGAGTGTTCCGAAGACGCGGTCAAATCGAGCAAACTGCTTTAGATCAGCTTGGATGAAAAACGCGAGGCCCTCGCTGTCCTGCCGGTTGATGCACCCATTCAACAGCGTCTCAGTCTGATCCTGGAGAGCGGATATATCCTGCTGGATCTGGATCGCACCGATGAGGCCTGGGAACAGACCCGCACTGTACTGGATGAAGCATTGCAAAATGAGCTCTGGCTCAGTGCGGTTGAGGCCTGTGATATCCTTTACCAGGCGGAAAAACCGGACTCGGTCAAGGCGCTGGCCCAGGGTATCTGGCTTGGGGTCACTTTCCCGGTAGACCCGGAGCTGAGTGTCGCCATGCTGCAGCATCTGGTGGACGAGACGCCGGACACCTCCGACGGGGCGGCGGTTGCGGCGGTCACGGCGAATTACCTGGTCGACCTGCGCGCCGAGGGTCCTGATCGTGAGAGCCTGAAGTTCTTCACCAATCAGTTGCTGGGTCAGGTCGCGCGCCGTCACAGCCAGGTGGAGGAGCAGGAGATCTTCGATTTCTGGGTGGAGCGTATGGAACTGGGCGATCCGGCCAAATTTCTGCCTCGTCTGGCCAAGGTACTCGATGTCATCGTCGAGGATGACTGGTGGTTCGAGCGGGATGTGTTAAGGGCCAAGATACCGGCTCACGAGTAAGAGTACAGCTCTATGTATTGGCAAGAAGAAGTGGACGAAGCGCAGTTTGCCGTCTCCGACGAGGTCGTCGATCTGCTCTTCAAAATCAAATGCAACAGCCTGCCGGTGGATCACGCCTGGTCGCTGTCCGAGGCTATACAGACCGAGCTCCCCTGGTTCGCCAACGAACCTCAGGCTGGTCTGCATCTCATCTATGGCGCTGACTCCGGTAACGGTTGGGAGCGCCCGCAGGGTGGAGATGACCTGCTCTATCTCTCCCGGCGTACCCGCCTGGTCCTGCGCCTGCCCAAACACCGGGTGGCGGATGCGGTCGCCCTGACCGGCAAGACCCTGCATATCCAGAATAATCCACTGGAGATTGGTGACAGCCATTCTCGTAATCTGTCCCCTACCACGACCCTCTATTGCCGCCATCTGGTCACCGAAACCGAGATGGAAGAGGAGGAATTCCTGAGTCTTGCGGTAGAGACACTACGGGACATGAAGATCCGTTTCAAAAAGATCCTGTGCGGCAAGAGCCGGGCCTTTGCCACCCCGGACGGTGATCTGCAGACCCAGAGCCTGATGGTGGCGGGGCTGCCGCTGGAAGATGCGATCACCCTGCAGCAGCATGGGCTGGGTCCACACCGAAAACGCGGTTTCGGCTTGTTTGTACCCCACAAGACTGTATAAAATATTCGGTTACAGAATTTTTGTCCTATGGGCGGCCCAAGCCGCCTACGTATTAGTTGAGGAGATGTCAATGTCATATGAAGTAAACGGCGCCACCATCGAAGCCACCGAAAACGGCTACCTGGTCGATCAGGCCCAGTGGAGCGAAGATGTCGCCAAGGTCATTGCCGAAGCAGAGGGTGTCACCCTGTCCGAGAAGGCCTGGGAGATCATCAACCATCTGCGCGACGAGTTTTTCAACAACGCCGGCAATCAGCCCAACGAACGCAACATGGTCAAGCATTTCAAGGGGGTCTGGACCGATGTGGGTAAGGTGGATGCCAAGGCCCTTTACATACATTTTCCAAAAGGTCCGGCAAAACAGGCCAGCAAGATCGCCGGTCTGCCTGAGACCAAGCGGAAGGGTGGTTATTGAGCAGCCAAACCGGCCAGATTACCGGTGGTTGTAAAACCACCGGTAATCTGAATAGAAAATCCTTCTACCTGTTATCCAGCCTCCTCAACGCCTCGTACAGTTTTTTCTCCTCTGCCGACAGCTGTTCCGGGATTTCTACCCGAACACGGATCAACAGGTCACCAGGGATTGGGTCAAGATAACCTGGCAAGCCCCTTCCGCGCAGGCGCAACACCTCATCCGGCTGAGTGGCGGGAGGAATATGCAGCTTGACCGGGCCATCCAGGGTCGGCACCTGCCGGAAGCATCCAAGCACTGCATCCGCCACCGGGATGGTTTCAACCCGCCATAGATCACGGCCCTGACGCTCAAAGCGTGGATCGGCCCGGCTGCGGATCACCACATAGAGATCCCCGGGTTCACCACCTGCCATCTGTGGCGGCCGACCGTGGCCCGCCACCCGCAGGGTCATGCCCTCATCCACACCCACTGGAATCTTCAGTTCCAGGGTCTCATCCTCTTCCAGTTCGCCGCTCCCTCCGCACTTCGGGCAGAGCTTATCTATGATCTCACCCCGGCCATGACAGACCGGGCAAGTAGTGGCCTGCTGAAAGAAGATACCCTGTTGGCGCGAACGCTCTATCTTCTGGCCCGTGCCACCACAGGCACTGCATGGTCGCGGCGGGCTGGATGGATCCGCACCTGTACCCTGGCAGGTCGGACAGACCTTTGGCCGGCGAAACCGGATCTTTTCCACGCCACCCCTTGCAACAAGATCCAGGGGAATGCTGAGGGCCAATTGGATGTTGCCACCACGGACAACCCGCGGTTCGCGCTGCCCTCCCCCGAAGAAGCGGGAGAAGAGGTCGTCGCCCAAGCCAAAGCCAGCAAAACCATGGGAACCGAAGATCTCATCGAAATTGATCCCCCC
>JBDLIF010000402.1:0-2710 GCA_039714955.1 Pseudomonadota bacterium
CAAACCGCCCTCTGCGTTATCAATGGGCACAAGAGGCAAGGCAACAAGCTGCATCTCTTTGTCTCCCAGGCTGTTGAGTTTCTGGAGAATACAGAGCGTCTCTCCTGGCTCCAGGAACAACACCGGACCGGCCTGCTCAGCCGCGATGAATTGACCTTTGAGTTCAAACTCTCCGCTATCGCCGACAACCTCAAATCCGCGAAGAGCTGTTTCGAGCTGCTGAACAAGATCGGTATCAGCACCCTGTTGACCGGTGTCACGCAATCGGCTGAAGCCCAGCGCGTCCTCAGCCATCTGCCGGTCAGTTACATCAAGCTGGATATCAGTCTGCTGAAAAATCCCGGCAAGGAACTCAAGGATCTCATTGACCTGGCCCACTCATTGGATCTCAAGGTCATTGCACCGCAGATTGAGGACCCCCGCAGCATCGCCACACTCTGGAGTAGTGGCACCGACTTTGTTCAGGGAAATTTTGTCCAGCGTCCGGAAAATAACCTGATCTATGATTTCAGTGAAGCTGTCCTCGATTAGTTTCCGTTAAGATACCACGGAAACCAGTCAATTCGTTCGATTGAAATGGATAGCCCATCGACTCGTCAGGTAACAAATAATGCGTACACTTCTACTCTCGTTGCTACTCCTGTTAAGTCAGTCACCCGCCATTGCTGACTATCCAAGGAGCTTCCTCTATCCCTATCCCAGCTCTCCTGAATATCAGACCGGCGACGAGGATCTGACTTGTGATGAACTGGATAGACAGCTGTTGGCGCTCCACCCCTCGACCTACCCGCATAGACCGGATTTTTTTTATGATCCCGCCCATGGCGCCGCCATCTGGGCCGGGGTATTCTGGGGTCCCGCCTGGTGTTATCTACCCTACTCCGGAGTGGTCTTGGAGCAACAGGACCTTCGCAGAATCCTGGATTCACGGCGTCACATTGATAAATTGCGCCGTTTAAAGGCCAGACGCCATTGCTACGAGTGAATGGCTCATGTCGGGCCAGATCAACGAGACCACTCAGATTCGCAGCCGGGAGTACAGCTGGAGTGAGCTGAAGCAGATGGTCCTGGCCCACCGGCGGGAGCTGATCGCGGCCAATATCATCGCCATCTTCGGCGCCCTGGCCGCCGTCCCGGTGCCCCTGCTGATCCCCCTACTGGTGGACGAGGTACTGCTGCACAAGCCGGGCAGTGCAACTGCCACCATGAATGCCCTCTTTCCCACCAGTTGGCAGGGCCCGGTACTCTACATCCTGGCGATCCTGCTGCTCACCCTGACCCTCAGACTGACCGCCCTGCTGCTGGGGGTCTGGCAGACCTGGCAGTTCACCCGCATTGCCAAGGATGTGATCTACCGTATCCGGCGGGATCTGTTGCGCCGTCTCGAACGGATCTCCATGTCCGCCTACGAGACCCTGGGCAGCGGCACCGTTGCCTCCCACCTGGTCACGGATCTGGATGCGGTGGACAACTTCGTCAGCGTCACCACCAGCAAGTTTCTCGTGGCGGTGCTCAGTATCCTCGGCACCGCGTTCGTCCTGCTCTGGATCAACTGGCCCCTGGCGCTGTTCATCCTGTTTCTCAATCCGATCGTGATCTACTTTACCCTGATCTTCGGCCGTCGGGTGAAACAGCTGAAGAAACGCGAAAATTCCGCCTTCCAGGCCTTTCAGGAATCATTGGAAGAGACCCTGGACGCGATCCAGCAGATCCGCGCCAGCAACCGGGAACGCCACTACATCCAACGCATCATCGACAAGGCCGAGCGCATCCGTCACCACTCCGCCGCCTTCACCTGGAAGAGCGATGCCGCCAACCGGCTCTCCTTCGTCATCTTCCTGTTCGGCTTCGATATCTTTCGTACGGCAAGCATGTTCCTGGTGCTCTGGTCGGATCTGACCATCGGCGAGATGCTGGGGATCTATGCCTATCTCTGGTTCATGATGGGACCGGTACAGGAGGTGCTTGGCATTCAGTACGCCTATCAGGGCGCCCAGGCCGCGCTCGGCCGCATCAATGATATGCTGCGGGTCGAGCTGGAGCCGGCCTACCCCCACCAGCGTAATCCCTTTGTGGACAAGCAGACCGTGGCGGTGCGCCTCGACCAGCTCAGCTTCGCCTATGGAGAGGGGCCGCAAGTGCTGAAAAGTCTCTCCCTGAACATCTCAGCGGGAGAGAAGGTAGCATTCGTGGGTGCCAGTGGCGGGGGCAAGACCACCCTGGTGCAGATACTCCTGGGACTCTATCCCGCCAAATCCGGCCATGTCCTGTTCGATGAGGTACCGGTGGAGCAGATCGGCATGGATGTGGTGCGGGACCATGTGGCCACCGTACTGCAGCACCCCGCCCTGCTGAATGAGACCGTCCGGCTCAACCTGACCCTGGGACGGGAGATACCCGATGAGCAGCTCTGGGAGGCCCTGGAGATCGCCCAGCTGAGGTCCACCATCAAAGAGATGGCGGACGGCCTCGACACCCTGATCGGGCGCTTTGGGGTGCGCCTGTCCGGTGGCCAGCGGCAACGGCTGGCGATCGCCCGCATGGTGCTGACCGACCCCAGGGTGGTGATCCTGGACGAAGCCACCTCCGCCCTGGACACCAGCACGGAAGGTGAACTCCATGCAGCACTGAGTGAATTCCTGCAAGGCCGCACCACCATCATCATCGCCCATCGCCTGAGCGCGGTAAAACAGGCCGACCGGGTCCTGGT
>JBDLIF010000403.1:0-2690 GCA_039714955.1 Pseudomonadota bacterium
AATGTTTGTATAAATAGATTTTATCTATTTGTAAAATAAAGCCCTTTTGATTCTTGGTGTAGCTGTAAAAAATCTCGACAGTTCTTAAGGCAAGGTTAAAAAAAGGGGTATCGATACTGCAACAGCCATTTTCAATGACCGCTGGGCGTGGACCGATTGGGGCGCAAACTGGATGCTTAAATGGAGCGGGTAACGGGAGTCGAACCCGTCTCTCTGGCTTGGGAAGCCAGGGTAATACCGATATACGATACCCGCCTGGGTCTGCATTCTAGGCCACTCCTCCGCTCATAAGCAAGCCATCTCAGCCGTCCGCGGGTCCATGCTGATAGAGTGACTCGACCGCCTCCGCGCAATAGGCCAGGACCTTTTGCCGTTTGACCTTGAGGGTCGGGGTCAACAGGCCGTTGTCCACCGTCCAGGGCTCCAGCAGCAGGGCGACCCGGCGAATCTTGGCATAGCCTGGAAAGTCCCGCAGGGCGGATCTGATGCGGCGCACCATCTCGTTTTGCAGCCGTCCATCGCGCAGACTCTCCTCCCTCGCCGGGTCCAGGTCATAATCGTCGGCGAGTCCGCTCCAGAGATCCGCGTTCAACACCACCAGGGCAGCCAGGTAGGACTTGCCTTCGCCCACCACCATGACCTGTTCGATCAGGGGGTCAAGTTCAATCGCCATCTCCATGTCGGAGGGGGGGATCTTCTCGCCGTTGGAGAGCACCAGGATATCCTTGATGCGACCGGTGATGTGGATATGCCTCTCCTTATCGATGCGCGCCTGATCTCCAGTATGCAGCCAGCCGGCGGGATCGATCATCTCCACCGTGGCGGCGTGATTGTTCCAGTAGCCCAGCATCATGCCGGGGGTCTTGACCAGCAACTCGTCATCCTCGCCGATCCTCACCTGGATGCCGCGCAGGGGCACCCCCACGCTCTCCGGTTTGATGTTGTCCATTGGATTGACGCTGATCACCGGGCTGGTCTCCGTCAACCCATAGCCCTGCAGCATGGGCAGGCCGAGCCCGAGGAAGGCCCGGGCGATCTCCGGCGACAGGGCGGCGCCGCCACTGATGGCCGCCCGCAGCCGGCCGCCCAGCTTTTGCAGAATTTTCTGCGCCACCAGTCTGCGCAACAGGGGCCAGAGCAGCAGTGACGGCGACCAGCCCCGCCGCCCCATGCGCCGCTCGAAATTCCTCAGGCCGATCTTCAGGGTCAAACGGAACAGCAACCGAGCAACGGCCGGGCGCTGCTTCATCTGATCATTGATCCGCGCATAGACCCGCTCGAAGATACGGGGCACCGCGATGATCACGCTCGGGCGGATGGTCTGCAGATCCTCCGCCAATTGAGGAATCGAGCGGGCAAAGGCCACGCTGGCCCCTGCCAGGATCGGCAGATAGTAGCCAACGGTGCGTTCCAGGGTATGGGAGAGGGGCAGAAAGGAGAGGAAGCTGTCCTGCCGGTAACACTCTACCACCGTGAGGGCGGCGTGGGTGTTGGAGAGTATGTTCATATGGCTCAGCATCACCCCCTTGGGACGTCCGGTGGTGCCGGAGGTATAGACGATAGTGGCGAGACTGTTGGGGTCCGCCTCCCGTTGGCTGAGCGGTTCTCCCTCATCAGGCAGCCAGGTGGCGGCCTCCCGCACCCCGTCACTTCCCGTGGGCATGGCCTGGTTGCCAGTCTCCAGTACCAGCACCCGCTGCAACTGAGTCAGGTCCGCCAGGGCGGAGGCCATGCGGTTCCAGCGACCGCTGTCCTGTACCAGCAGCAACTTCACCGCCGCATCTTCCAGGATATAGGCGATGGCATCGGCCCGATCATCGGTATACAGCGGTACCACCACCAGCCCCAGGGAGAGGGCGGCCTGATCGAACATCACCCACTCCGGGCAGTTACGTAATAAAACAGCCACCCTGTCACCCGGCGCCAGGCCCTCCGCTCTGAGCGCCTGGCGCCAACGGGCCACCTCGCCTCCCATCTCGGACCAAGTCAGTTCATACCACTGCTTGTTCTGTCGATCATAGCCGCGGTAAGCCACCGCTTGCGGTGAACGCTGTACCCGCTGGAGGAACAGACCGTCAAGGGTGCGCGCCTGTTTCAGCGGGATTAAATCTTCACTCCAATGCACCAAGATGCCCCCTATTTTTTACTTATCAGTTTATTCAGTCACCAACCACCCGCATAGCGGGGGGCTTGAGGCAAACCCCTATAAGGGGGCGATGGGTTCCGTGCTCGTGCTCGTGCTCGTGCTCGTGCTCGTGTACGTGTACGTGTACGTTCACATGCACGAGCAGGTTCACCACGCCTCGCCGGAACGGTCAAGCCTTTGCTCGTCTCACCGGTAGAACCGATGGTTTACTTCGATTTAAATTAACCCGGAATAGGGTAAAATCTCCCGGATACCGGCCCTATCCTGTTGAGAGACCAGATAAATGCAGATTTACGTAAACGGCAATGAAAAGCAAATACCGGATGCCACCGATATGGCGAAACTGATCGACCTGATGCAGCTGAGCGGTCAGCGGATCGCCGTCGAGGTCAATGAAGAGCTGGTACCCCGCAGTACCTTTACCGGACACCGGTTAAAAGAGTCTGACCATGTAGAAATCATCCATGCGGTTGGCGGTGGGTGAGCTCAAATAAAAGGTCCAGTGGACCTTTTATTTGAGCGAACGACCGGACAGGAGGTCCGG
>JBDLIF010000404.1:0-2666 GCA_039714955.1 Pseudomonadota bacterium
TAGGGTTTGATGGCCGTTACCGGTGGAATCTTATTTACACTACCATTAGCTGGATCTGTGTGTGTCGGTGATGTACCTGGTTGGTGAGGACGCCGTGAGTCCATCCCTGGTCGCTTCCGGCTTCCTGCCTCCCGCGACACTTGTGCATCCATGTACGGCGGAGGCTTGACGGCAGCATCCCTGCTGCCGACACCTCGCCAACCAGGCACATCACCGACCTTGGAATGTCTGCTGTTAAATATGGCTGGGTTAACAGTGCGAAAAGCTCTCTGCAATCCTCTGCTCTCGGCGAGATCGTTGATATGGCTGCCGCTGCCCTGCGCCTTGATCGCCACTATATCGGATTGAGTCATCCCGCTGTCGTTTAACGCGGATAAGATGGCATCGGCGATGGATGCACCCTCCTCATTGGCGGCCGTGATGCTGTGCGGATCAAAGCTGGTGCCGCCCCCGACCAGCCAGAAGGGGCTGTCATGGTCATCGGACCCAAGAACCACGGCCGCACAGCCTTCGCCCAGCAGAAGGCCATCCCGCTGTTTATCGAAAGGGGATATGTGCTCGGTTGCCAGCAGCTGCAGGCCGGAAAAACCGCCCAGCGTGGTTTCATTGAAAAGCTCGATACCAATCACCAGTGCATGTCTGAAGATGCCTTGGTTCAGCATCTGCCGGGCCAGCAGCAGGGCATTGGCGCTGGAGGTACAGGCCGTATTGATATTGAAGGCATCGCCGGTGATGTTGAATCGGTCGCCGACCCAATCGCTCAAGCGGCTGCTGCCGCTATATTTTACCGGGAACGCATCCGGCTGTTTTGCTTCCAGCTGTTGCTGGAATGCCAGTTCACTAGAGCGCAGATCATAGGAGGAAGAACCCATAAACAGTCCCATATGCTCGACCTCGTCAGGGTGCAGGCCACTCCTCTTCAGCGCCTTGCCAATGACACTATCGAGAATGCTGAATGGCCTCTCGGGGTTGTCCCTGTCATCACCCAGTGCATAGTAGGGCGTGGTACTATCCATGGCCTGGGAGCTGATGAGGGTGGGTGATCGATTGCCAGTCAACCTCTCGCCTACATAAGACGAACACGCCATACCCAGTATCGGGACATTTCGAGTCCGGGTCATGATCTACTCAGGTTGCAGGAAGTCGGCAAGATTGTTGATGCTGGCCAATATCTCTCTGGAATTGGCATCGTTCTGAATACGGATGCCGTAGTGGGTCTTGATGGCTACTATGACCTGCAGCATGTCGATGGAGTCGAGTCCAAAACGGGATTCGGAGCCGGCAAGATATTCGTCGTCCCGCATGTCCGCGGCCTCGATATCCTCCAGCAGGCACTCTGCGACGATCATCTGTTTGAGTTCCTGCTTGAACTTCGCGTCTTCCGATCCTTTCATGATTATTTATCCAAGATCTTTTTGTAAGAATAGAGTGTCAATATAAACAAACCGCCAGCCAGCATCAGCAGTTTGATGATTTCAGGGGCTACCATGCCGAGATCGCCGTTGCGTAACAGGATGGAAAAAAATCCTTCCAGACCCCAGTTCATTGGGGAAAGGGCGGCGGCTGTCTGCATGAACTCCGGCATGACATAGGTGGGCACCATGATACCGCCAAAGGCGGCCAGGATCAGGTTGCTGATCCCGCCGATGGTCGTTGCCTGCTCGGTGCTGCTTACCCGGGTTGCGATCAATAGGGCAAAGCTGATGGCAGCCAGGCTGACGGACAAGGCAAGCGGCGGCAGCAGCCAGATTTCACCCCGCAACTCCAACCCCACGCCACCCAGGAGCGGTACCCCATAGATCCCCACAAGAAACATCAAGAGGGTCTGAATCAGGTTGATGCCAACATAGGGAATCAGTTTGCCCAGCAGCAGGTAACCACCGGGAACAGGGAAGGTTCTCAAGCGTTGGAGTGTGCCCTGCTGTCTCTCGGTGAGCAGGGTGGTGGAGATGGGGATCACCACAAAGAACATCGAGAAGATCAGCCAGGCGGGTACGCTCTGCTGAACGGAACTGGGATGCTCCTGACCCGCGGGCCGAGCCAGATCCCGGGTGGTGATGAGCGATAGGCCAAGGAATTTCTGCTTCTGTGCCGCCTGATTGGGTGAGGAGATGATATTGGAGCTGAACAACCGGTCCATCTGATAGGCGGCGAGAGACTTGCTGACGGAGGCAAGCATCAGGCGTCGCAGGATAACCGGTGTTGTCGTGGAATAGATCAGTTCCAGCCGCTCCTCAAGCGCCGGGTTGGGTCTTTTCAAGGCATTGGAGAAGCCGGCGGGCAGGATGACACCCGAGGTCAGATTATCCCTCTGCAGGGATTCGAGCAGTTTGGACTTGCTCTCGAAACGCATGACCTGAAATCCATCCAGGCTGGTCAAGGCCGCTACAATGCCCTTGACCTGAAGCTCGGGTGATTCGATCCAGATGCCGACCTTCGGATTGTGCTCCGCCTCATCGCGCATCGTATCCTGCAAGGCCAGAGACATGATGAGAATAAACGCGACTGGCATCAGAAAGAGCACGGCAAGCGCATGGATGTCGCGCGACAGCAGGAGCAGCTCTTTTTTTATGATGGAAAACAGCATTCAGTCACGCAGGCGGGTCTGGGTCAGTTCAAAGAAGAGCGATTCCAGGGTCTGCTGCCCATAGGATAGCTTGCTGATC
>JBDLIF010000405.1:0-2663 GCA_039714955.1 Pseudomonadota bacterium
AGTTCATGGTCATGCAGGAACTGATCAGGGATTTTCAGGCCAGACACCCGAAGATCGAGACCATCGATGTCGAAACCATCCCGCCGGGCCAGATCCTCAAGAAACAGATTCTCAAGCAGGGCATGATCGAGGGTCAAAAGACCAACCCCAACCCCGACCTGTTTGCCAGCGTCAACCTCGGTCACCTGAAAAAACTCAGGAAGAAGGACATGATGGAGCAGTACATGGTCTACATCCACAACAAGCTGGAACTGATGGTGGCCCAGGGCAACCCCAAGGGGATCAAGGGGCCGGAGGACCTGGGACGCGATGACCTGCTGCAGTCTCACCCCAATCCACTCACCGAAGGCATCTTTAAATTCTACGGTTCGGAAATGCTCAAGGACCTGGGGCTCTACGAGAAGGTCACCGCCGGCAAACAATGCAAAAGCTGCTGGGCCATCGAGGGCAAGACCTGGTTCACCTCGCGCCACCATCGGGAGACACCCCACCGTATCGAACAGGGTGAAGCCGATGTGGGTATAGTCTGGACCACGGAGGTCGTCCATGCCAAGGCCGAGGGTCGTCCCATCGACGGCGTGGCCATCCCCGCTCCTCACAACAAACAGGAGCAGGTTGCCTATGCCATCGGCAGGCTCTCCAAGGGGAAGAACCAGGAAAACGCAATGCTCTTCCTGCGCTATCTGGCCACGGATGCGGCGCAGACCATCTACGAGAAATATGGTTTTTTGCGGGCTACCGCTGATGAACTTTCACTCAGAGAGATTCCGCTCAACTGATGGTCTGCCTAGTGTCCGATAAGCGATAACAATGGAGGTGTGGACTGATTCACGGGTCAGTCCGCACCTTATGCGGACCCCAGGCTGTGCCTCGGAGGCAGTTGATAGATAATTGAAATCTTTCATATATAATTGAGTTATCGAAATTACCTATAAGGAAGTGTGGTGTAGCGTATGAAGTGTACGCATCAGCGTGACGAGAAGCCGTTAGCTACAAGGCGTGTCTCGCAGGGAATGGCATGCCCTTTCTAAGAGACTCAACGCAGTAGATGACGGCTTCTCGCCGCGCCCGAAGGGAGGCCCACACTTTATACGCTACACCACACTAGTGTAATGAATCTCCGAGATCTCAAATACATCATCGCGGTTGCGGATACCCACCACTTCGGCCATGCGGCGGAACGCTGCTTTGTCAGTCAGCCAACCCTGAGCGGCCAGATCAAGAAGCTGGAAGCCGAGTTGGGCGTGACGCTGTTTGAGCGGACCAAGCGTTCCGTTGAAGTGACACCCATCGGCGAAGCGATCGTCTCCCATGCGCGCCAGGTGATGGAACAGGCGGATACCATCCAGCAACTGGCCAGGGCCCAGCAGGACCCACACTATGGGCCCTTGCGCATTGGGGCCATACCCACCCTGAGTCCCTATCTGATCATGCTGATCCTGATCCCCCTGAAAACCCAGTATCCTCAGCTGAAACTGGTGCTGACGGAGGAGATCACCGAGACCCTGCTGCGACGTCTGCGCAATCACGAAATCGACGCGGCCCTGGTGGGCACCGAGGTAGATGAACCCGACCTGGTCTCGAGGCCCTTGTTCGACGAGCCATTCTGGCTTGCCCATCCCCGCTCCCATCCACTCTATTACAAGGACGAGATCACCCGGAATGACCTGCAGGATGTGGATGTCCTGCTGCTGGCGGATGGACACTGCCTGGCGGATCAGGCCATGCAGATCTTCGGCCTGACGGATCGATCCGTCCAGAGTGAGATGGGTGACCTGCGCGCCTCCAGCCTCGAGACCCTGTTGCAACTGGTGGGGGCCGGTTTTGGCTGCACCCTGGTGCCGGCGTTGGCGGTTCGTGGACCCTGGATGACCGACAGCGGAGTGATTGCCCGCAAGCTGGAGATCCCAGAGGCCTTCCGCTGCATCTCCCTGGTCTATCGCCGGACCTTTCCGCGTCTTCAGGTACTGGATGCCTTTGCGGAAATAGTCACCGGCAACCTACCGAATACCGTACGTCGCTACAAGCAGGATTAGTCCGCATCAGCCGGCCGGCTTTCCAGAGCGGTGTCGCGGTACTGATCCAGGGCCCTTCGCCGGATAATCCTCATGCCAGCCACAGCATGGCCATCGCCAACCTGGCCTGTCGAGTGTCGCCTTGAGCTGAAAATTCTCCATGCCTGGGAATCAGTTCGCCGTCGTTACCTTTCGGGTGACGATCAGCATGATCAGGGTGGCAAGCACGGCGGATGACAGACACCAGATGCAGACGGCGTGAATGACGAACAGTTCCAGGCCGGTCAGGTAGATTGAAAATATGACACCGAAGAGACTGAGGACCAATAGGCCAAGGATTGAACGCAGGCGCCAGCTGCCGGAGAGCCGCCGCTGGAGGAGCCAGAGCCCCAGGATTCCCAGGTAAAACAGCATGCCCCAGATGGCCATGGGAACCCCGAACAGCTTGGAGTGGGGACTGGCCTGAACCCTCATGCAGTCACCGATCGGGCCGCACATGGCTTCGCTGTGAGTAAAAGCTACCGAGGTCAGATAGATACCTATGCCCAGGCCAAACAGGGCGAATATCGGCGGGCCCCAGGAGCTGACCGAGGGTGCGTCCGACAAGCGACTACCGTTATAGGCCAGGCGCCAGGCCCCATGCATCAG
>JBDLIF010000406.1:0-2644 GCA_039714955.1 Pseudomonadota bacterium
GACCGAAGGCTCTCCCGACGCCTATGCCGAACAACTCACCATCCTCAGCTTCGATGTCCAAGGGTTTCTTCACCACAAGCTCCAGGCCCCCAGGATGCGTTACTACGAAGAAAATGACACCACTGAACTGGACCAACCCCACCTCTGGCAATTCAGCCCGGAGGCACCTGGCTGGTGGGTGCGCGGGGAGAGGGCGCTAGTCCGCGGAGACGGGGAAACTCTCTTCATGCCCGGCCCGGTGTTTATCGACCGGGAAGGTCAAGGCCAGGCGATCCCTTACTATCGAATCACTACCCGGGATCTGACGGTGCAGACCGATAGCGCCTACGCGGAGACCGATCAACCGATTCAGTTCAACACCCCAGATCACCGGGTTACCGCGGTCGGTATGCAGGGCTGGTTGCAGGAACCGGTTCGTATAAAACTTTTGCACAAGGTACGGGGAGTCTATGAACGTCTCTAATCACTGGTTGAAATTAGTGCTGCTGTTTACCTTGCCGCTGCCCGCCATCTGCTTGGGTCTCAGCACCGATAAGGATCAGCCCGTCCATCTGGAGGCCGACAGCGTTGAAATCGATGAGGCCAGTGGCATCAGCGTCTACCAGGGTAATGTCATCATCACCCAGGGCAGCCTCAAGCTCTGGGCCGACAAGATGTGGATCCATCGCCGCGATGGCAAGACGGAGAAGATCATTGCCCGTGGCGAACCGACCCGTTTCCGACAATTGATGGACGACTCCAACGAAGAGGTCAAGGGCCGCGCCAAACAGGTAGAACTCTATCCCGGCAAAGACGAGCTTCACCTGACGGATGAAGCAGTGATGGAGCAGGGTAAGGATCAGTTCCGCAGTGACCGCATCATATTCCTGCGCAGTCAATCCCTGCTGAAGGCGGGTGCCAGTGCCCAGGGTAAACAGCGGGTGCATGTCACCATCGAACCGGACCAAACGCCATGATCCTAGAATCCTCAGTGCACCACCACAAGCGCACCCTTCACGGTGTTCAACTGAGGATTCCAGGATGAGCCAGTTGCGCGTTGAAGGCCTGCAGAAGCAGTATCGTAAACGCAAGGTGGTCGATGGGGTATCGCTCTCGGTCGATACGGGAGAGGTGGTCGGCCTGCTGGGCCCCAACGGTGCGGGCAAAACCACCAGTTTCTACATGATCGTAGGGCTGGTACCGGCAGATCAGGGACGCATCCTGCTCGATGAGCAGGATGTCACCGACCAGGCCATGCACGTGCGCGCCCACCGGGGTATTGGCTACCTGGCCCAGGAGCCGTCTATCTTCCGGCGCCTCTCCGTGGAAAACAATATTCTCGCCATCCTCGAAACCCGTAAGGAACTGGACCGGCTTAGCAGACAGGAACGCTGCAGCGAGTTGCTGGAGGAGTTCGGCATCAGTCACCTGCGGAAAAACCTGGCAATGAGCCTCTCCGGTGGTGAGCGGCGACGCCTGGAGATCGCTCGTGCCCTCGCCGTTCAACCCCGCTTCATCTTGCTGGACGAGCCTTTTGCCGGCGTTGACCCCCTGGCAGTCATGGATATCAAACAGATTATCCACCACCTCAAGTCGCTGGATATCGGCGTACTGATCACCGACCATAATGTACGGGAGACCCTCGATATCTGCGATCGCGCCTATATCATAAATAATGGCGCTGTCCTGGCTGAAGGGGATACGGAGTCCATTCTGAGCAATCCTGAGGTACGCTCCGTCTATCTGGGCGAACACTTTACCATGTGAAAATTGGGGAATAGAGACGGTAATCATTGCTATTTCAATGATCCCAATCAGACTATTCGAATAAGAATTTCACCTACCCCGTGATTTTTTAGCTAGAATGAGAGTGGAATACTATACAAATAACATACCAGGTTTAACGATATATTCTGCACATGAAGCAGACACTGCAGCTACGACTCGGTCAACATCTCACCATGACGCCGCAACTGCAGCAGGCCATCCGCCTGCTGCAGTTGTCCGCTCTCGACCTGAGTCAGGAGGTCCAGGAGGCCCTGGAGACCAACCCCCTGCTGGAAACCGAGGATGAGTTTCAACAACATGCGGATGCCACCAGCGGGGAGTATCCGTCACAGGAGCTGGCCGGCTCAGGCAAGGAGCAGACCTCCAGCAATGACATCAATAATGAACGGGAGATCCAGACCGACTCCGCCTCCCTGTCCGAGGAACTGCCGGTGGACAGCGAATGGACCGATGTTTACGACAGCTATATTCCAAATACGGCGGCAAGCGGCGAGGGGGGCGACACTGAATTTCTGTTACAAAGGGGTAACGCTCAGTCGCTGCAAGACCACCTGCTGTGGCAAATGAACCTGACCCCCTTCTCTGAGCTCGATAACGCCATTGCAACCGCCATTATCGACGCGATTAATGGAGACGGTTACTTCACCGGCAGCCTGGAGGAGATCCTGCACTCCCTGCAGGATGACGAGGTCACCCTGCAGGATATAACGGCAGTGCTACATCGGGTGCAGGCATTCGATCCCCCCGGGGTGGGTGCGCAAGACCCCCAGGAGTGCCTGCTGATCCAGCTCCGCCAGCTACCGGAGGAGACGCCCTATCGTAGCGAGGCGATCCAGCTCTGTCAGGATCACTTCAAACTACTGGCCAACCAGGATCA
>JBDLIF010000407.1:0-2636 GCA_039714955.1 Pseudomonadota bacterium
TGTTCCTGATCGGTGCGCTGCTTCTGCTACGCACCCTCAAGAGGAAAAAACAGAGCCAGGAGACAACCTTTTCTGAGGTTGATCAGCAACGACTCGATTCCCTGCTCGATCAACCCTCCAATACCAAGGACGTGACCAAATGACCACATTCTGGATTCTTGCCGCCGGGCTGATGCTCCTGGCGATCGCTTTCATTGTGCTGCCTTTGCTGCGTAAGCGGGAGTATGCAACGCTCAGCGCCGATGAACTCAACCTCACTGTCTTCAAGCAGCAGCTGGAAGAGCTGGATAACGATCTCAGCAGTGGTATGCTGGATCAGGCTCGCTATGACGCGGCCCGAAAAGACCTGGAGAAAGAGCTGTTGACCGATGTAAACGGCGACAAGGTCCAGCCGGCCGCCGCCAACTCGAAATCGGGCCGATGGCTTATGAGTGTGGCGCTGGTGATCCCGCTGATGGCCATAGGCATGTACCAGGCGCTGGGCAACCCGGAGATTATCCCGCGTCTCGCGGATGCTGGCGGAGCGACCAACGCCGCGGCTCCTCACGCCCAGCCCCAGTCCGTGGAAGACCTTCCTCCCATGGAGGAGCTGGTGAAAAAACTGGCGGCTAAAATGGAGGCCCAGCCGGAGAATATGGATGGCTGGCTGATGCTGGGCCGCAGCTACATGGCCTTGAACCAGCCAGCGGAGGCCATTGCCGCCTATGATCGGGCGATGAAATTGAACGCGGAGAATCCCACGCTGTTGCTGGCCTATGCGGAAGCCCTCGCCAAGATGGCCGGGAATGACTTTACCGGCAAGCCCACCACGCTTATCGAACAGGCCTACAAACTCAACGACAAGGACCCCAATGCGCTTTGGATGATGGGTATCGCGGCCTATCAGACCGAGCGCTTCCAGGATGCACTGGGCTACTGGGAACAGCTCGAGAGTACGCTGACACCCCAGAGTAAGGAGGTGGCCGCCGTGCAGAATGCCATCAAGGATGCGCGGGGTAAACTGGGCCTGGAATCCGAACTGCCGCCAATTGTTCAGCCAAAGGATAGTGCGGAGCAGACTGCTGGAAGCGACGCCAAGTCAGCCATTGAGGTGATCCTCAAGCTGTCTCCCGAATTGCGTGACAAGACCAAACCGGACGATCTGGTGTTCATCTATGCCAAGGCGCTCTCCGGCCCACCAATGCCTTTGGCGGCTGTGCGTAAACAGGTGAAGGATCTGCCGCTGACCATCGTTCTGGATGACGGTATGGCGATGATGCCCCAGATGAAACTCTCCGCTTATTCAGAAGTCGTGGTCGGTGCCAGGGTCTCCCTGTCAGGCACTCCCAATCCCCAAAGCGGCGATCTGGAAGGGGAAATCAAACCGGTGAAACCCGGACAGGCCGGTCCGGTCATGCTTACCATCGATTCAATTCATCCATAACCCCGCATAAATCGATTAGCGTCCAGAAACACCCCTCCCTGGGGTGTTTCTGGTATGCCGCCTGAAAAAAATGGCCGCGGGAAAACAATCTTTCTACTTTTTCCTGCCCAGACTCAATACTTGGTATACTTCTTTCTTTTTTCGTTTCAGAGCGAATTATAAGCACCTAAGCTGAAGGAGAACCGATGGCCAGTTACTCAACTCATGACATCCGAAACATTGCCCTTGTCGGACATGCGGGATCCGGCAAAACCAGCCTTGCAGAATCCCTGCTCCAGCGTAGCGGGACCATCCCCTCGGCCGGCAGAGTTGAGAATGGCGACACCGTCTGTGATTTCGATGAACAGGAAAAGGCCCTGCAACACTCGCTGGATATCGCCCTCACCCACATGAGTCACGGGGGCAGTCAGATCAACCTCATCGACACCCCTGGGTATAACGATTTTCTCGGCCGTGGTATCAGTATTCTACCAGCGGTTGAAACCGCGGCCCTGGTGGTCAATGCGGAAACCGGTATCGAATCGATAACCATCCGCATGATGGATTCCGCCAAGCGCCGCAAGCTCTGCCGCATCATTATTGTCAACAAGATCGATAGCGATCAGGCGGATTACGCCGCCCTGTTGGACAGCCTGCAAGAGACCTTTGGCAGCGAGTGCCTCCCCATCAACCTGCCGGCGGAAAATGGCGCCAAGGTAGTTGACTGCTTCTTTCAGCCAAGTGGCGATGCCACCGATTTTTCCTCCGTGGCGGACGCACACAGCGCCATGATCGACCAGGTGGTAGAGGTCGACGAGGCGTTGATGGAGACCTACCTGGAACAGGGCGAGGAACTGGCGCCTGAGCAGTTGCACGATCCTTTCGAAAAGGCCTTGCGGGAGGGGCATCTGATCCCGGTCTGTTTTACCTCCGTGGAGAACGGCGCCGGTATCGATGAACTGTTGGACCTGTTCAGCAAACTGATGCCCGATCCGACTGAGGGCAATCCACCGGCCTTCATGATGGGCGAAGGTGCCGATATGCAGCCAGTAGAGGTCGCGCCGGATCCGGACAAACACGTCATCGCCCATGTATTCAAGGTGCTCAACGATCCTTACAGGGGGAAGCTGGGCATATTCCGCATGCATCAGGGCACCCTCAGCGCCAACAGTCAGCTGTTTATCGGCGATGCCCGAAAACCCTTCAAGGTAACTCATCTGTTCCGCCTGCAGGG
>JBDLIF010000408.1:0-2635 GCA_039714955.1 Pseudomonadota bacterium
GCTTCACCTCCTCAAACTGGGCGTCGAAGAGTTCGTCGGGCACATTCATCGCCACCTTGCCGAACAGCTGAATGAAACGGCGATAGGCATCGAAACCGAAGCGGGGATCCCCGGTCTGTTCGATCACCCCCTTGAGGGTCTCCGCGTTCAGACCCAGGTTGAGAATGGTATCCATCATACCGGGCATCGACATGGCGGAACCCGAACGTACGGAGACCAGCAGCGGGTTCTCCGCATTGCCAAATCCCTTGCCGGTCATCTCTTCCACCTTGGCCATCTCGGCATGGACCTGATCCATCAGGCCATCCGGCAGGGTTTTGGAATCGGTTGCAAGCGTATCGAGACAGGCTTCGGTTGTAATCACGAATCCAGGAGGGACGTTGAGTCCGAATTGGGTCATCTCACAGAGGTTGGCCCCTTTGCCACCTAATAGCTTTTTATCTTTACCGTCGCCTTCCTGAAATGAAAATACCTGTCTCTTATCGCTCATGCTTTTTCTTTCCTTCTATGGGGGAGAGGGTGGAGTGGTTTCCACCTAATTAATTTTGCGTGGTTATAATAGCGTTTTTTTATTGCTGAACAATGACTGATTCCATGGAAAAGACCTATAACCCTCACGCTATCGAACAACGCTGGTATAAGACCTGGGAAGAGCGGGGTTACTTCGCCCCACAGGGAAGTGGTAGTGTCGCGGGAGGCAGGAAGCCGGGAGCGACCGCCCCACAGGGAAGTGGTAGTGTCGCGGGAGGTGACACGCAGGGAAGCGCTAATGCCGCAAGTGCAGGAAGCACAGGAGCGGCCAGGAAGCCGGGAGCGACTACCCCAAAGAGCGGCGGCAACTACTGCATCATGATCCCGCCACCCAATGTCACCGGCAGCCTGCACATGGGTCATGGATTCAACAATACCATCATGGATACCCTGATCCGTTACCATCGCATGCAGGGTGACAAGACCCTCTGGCAGCCGGGCAGCGACCATGCCGGCATCGCCACCCAGATGGTGGTGGAGCGTCAGCTGGAAGCGGAAGGCCAGAGCCGTCATGACCTGGGACGCGACAAATTCATCGAACGTATCTGGGCGTGGCGCGGCGAGTCCGGCGGCAATATCACAAACCAGCTGCGGCGCCTCGGCTCCTCCCTGGACTGGGCCCATGAGCGCTTCACCATGGACGAGGGCCTCTCCGAGGCGGTGCAAGAGGTCTTCGTGCGTCTCCATGAAGAGGGCCTGATCTACCGGGGCAAACGGCTGGTCAACTGGGATCCGAAGCTGCATACCGCGGTCTCCGATCTGGAGGTGCTCAACGAGGAGGAGAGCGGCCATATGTGGCACATGCGCTATCCCCTCTCCAACGGTCAGGGCCAGCTGGTGGTCTCCACCACCCGCCCCGAGACCATGCTGGGAGACTGCGCGGTGGCGGTCAATCCGGAGGATGCACGCTACAAGCACATGATCGGCGAGCTGGTGGAACTGCCGCTGACCCATCGCAGGATCCCGATCATCGCCGACGAACACGCCGACCCGGAGTTCGGCACCGGCTGCGTAAAGATCACCCCGGCCCACGACTTCAACGACTATGCGGTCTGGCAGCGCCACCGGGATGAGCTTAGCATCAGTGAACAGATCCATGGCGGCCTGATCAACATCTTCACCATCGACGCGGCCCTGCGTGAGAACGAGACCGATGAAGGAGAACTGATTCCGGCCAGCTATGTAGGCCTGGACCGCTACGAGGCACGTAGACGCATCGTCGCCGATCTGCAGGCCGCCGGCCTGCTGGAGAAGATCGTCGACCATAGGCTGATGGTGCCGCGGGGCGACCGCTCCGGCGCGGTCATCGAACCCTATCTCACCGACCAGTGGTACGTGAAGGTCGCGCCCCTGGCCAGGCCGGCCATCGAGGCGGTGGAAAAGGGCGACATCCGTTTCGTCCCGGACAACTGGAAGAACACCTATTTCGAGTGGATGCGCAACATCCAGGACTGGTGTATCAGCCGGCAGATCTGGTGGGGTCACCGCATCCCCGCCTGGTATGACGACGCGGGCAATGTCTATGTGGGCCGATCGGAGGATGAGGTGCGGGCCAGGCACGGCCTGCCCGCCGACTATCCCCTCAGGCAGGACGAGGACGTGCTGGATACCTGGTTCAGCTCCGCCCTCTGGCCCTTCTCCACCCTGGGCTGGCCCGAGCAGACCGAGCGGCTGCAGGCCTTCTACCCCACCAGCGTGCTGGTCACCGGTTTCGACATCATCTTCTTCTGGGTCGCGCGCATGATCATGATGGGCCTCAAGTTCATGGGTGATGTCCCTTTCAAGGAGGTCTATGTGCACGGTCTGGTACGGGACAGCCACGGCGACAAGATGTCCAAGTCCAAGGGCAATGTGCTCGACCCCATCGATCTGATCGATGGCATCGAGCTGGAGCCCCTGGTGGAGAAACGCACCCGCGGCATGATGCAGCCCCAGCTGGCGAAGAAGATCGCGCAACAGACCCGCAAGGACTTCCCGAACGGCATCCCCTCCTTCGGCACCGATGCGCTTCGTTTTACCTTCGCCGCCCTGGCCACCACCGGACGCGATGTGAAGTTCGACCTGGGTCGCATCGAAGGCTACCGCAACTTCTGCAACAAGCTGT
>JBDLIF010000409.1:0-2604 GCA_039714955.1 Pseudomonadota bacterium
TTGCCCCTCCTGTTTGGTGATCCTTTGGTTCAGCTACCCCCAGGTTGATTCTTGAATTATTGGGGGGATATCCCACTTGCGAGATCAGCAATGGAAAACTTGCAGCGGAGAGTGACAGGACAACGAAACAGCTATCGGGTTGCCTGGCTACGTCCCTGTTCAGGTGAGCTGACAGCCAAGTGCGACCCTCATACTAGGTGAATCAAATAAGAATGACAATCGTAATTGTTTTCAGGCACGTAACCCGTACCAGGGTGACAGGGGAAACTCCATGTATCAAAAGTTGTAGATTAATCCTATTTCGAAGCCAACCTTTGCTGCACCTCACTCCAGAGCGCTTCATAGGCTCTCCAGGCCGGGCTGCGTGGCGCAAATTTACCCACCGGCATGCGGTAGATACCCATCTTCTCCACATCACTGGCGTAGGGGATATGGGTCTGTAGCAGCTCCTTGCGAGTATCGGGCAGTTTCTCCATGACGTCCAGATGCATGCGTTTACGCCTATCCACCATGGAGAAGAAGGGCATCAAATCCAGGCCGAAGATCCTATGCCCTTCGAGGAAATCGAGCAGTTGCTGGTAGGTGCGCAACGACAGGGTGGTGGGGATCAGAGGCAGCAGCAGGCCATCGGCGGCGCGGAAGATGTTTTCCGAGACCAGCGAGATGCTCGGCGGGCAGTCGAGAAAGACGTAGTCATAGGCCAGGGACATTGGCCGCAACAGTCTCAGCAGCTGTTTGGTGGGCTTCTTGGCGTCCTCCAATTTCAGATCCATGTTGCGGTAGGAGAAGTCAGCCGGCAGCATGTCCAGGTTATCGAAGTCGGTACCCTTCACCAGGCTGTCGAGATCGTGCTTGCCGTTCAACAGCCCTTTGCTGCCACCCTTCACCTTGGCCTTGATGCGATAGTAGTAGGTCGCCGCCCCCTGAGGGTCGAGATCCCACACCAGGGTACGGTAACCCTGCCTGGCCGCCAGATAGGCCAGGTTGACCGCGGTTGCCGTCTTCCCCACACCGCCCTTGATATTGTAGACACCGAGTATATGCATCACTTACCTTTAAACAGATTCTTGAAGGCCTGAACATTTTCCTTAGCGTTGAAGCTGGCGAACAGATCGGCAAACTCCCTCCTGGCCTGTTCCTGGCGCTCCAGCAGATTGCCCACCAGTATGCCCATCGCCATCAAGGAGCTGGCGGGGGCGCCCTCCTTCAGCATCTGCTCACCGAACGCTTCGAGGGCCTCCGCCTGCACCTGCAGGTCCTGGAAGTCCCCCAGGTTGTCGAGCAGCACCTTGAGCTGCTTGATCAGCCCCCGGATCTCCGGCATGGGGTAGAGGCTCTGGAAGAACTCCATGAGATAGCGCAGCTTCTTACAATCCTTACGCAGTTCATGGTACACCTCGGCCCTTGAGTCCGACTTAATCGCCAGTCCATCCTTCCGCACCCGCTTGTAGATCTTGAAGATCCGCTGATCGGCCAGCCTGACGATCGGCTGTATCGCATTGGGCTGGAAAGAGACATTCGGCACAGGCGCCTCCAACCATTGCCTCCACTCCTTCATCAGCTTGCGAAAGTGAGGAGAGTTGAGCTTGCGTACCAGGTCGCTCTGGGCCTGCTTGTGATGTGTGAGCAGAAAGTCGTGAAAGGGCTCCAGATCCGGTCGCACCTTGGCCGGCAGGCTTTCCCGGTAACCATCGAACTTCAGCAGATAGACATCCAGATCCCGGGTCGGACCGGTCACCTGTCCCAGCCAGGCAAAATCCTTTTTAAAAGGCTCCAGTTCCAGCGGATCGAAGACCCCCTTGATCTGGCTCATGGCGGAACGGCTACGCCGGGTCGCCACCCTCAGGTCGTGCAGAAACTCGCTATCCAGATTGGCCTTGGTTCCCTGCACATTGACCTCGATGGTGTCCAGCAGACTCAGCAGGATCTGCTTGGCGGTCTTGTCGCTACGCTCCTGTGGATCGAGATGGTAATTGAGCTTGGATGAGTAGTCGCCCAGCCTTCGGCCGATACCGGCTACAGCGTCCTCATAGAGGCCCTGTCTCACGGGTTCCAGGCCCAACAACTCCAGATTCGCCTGCATCTGAACAAAAGGTTTTTGATACCCCTTGATCGGCGCCAGTTTGACCCGATTGTCGAGCTGGCCGGTAATCTTCCGGTTGTTCGGTGAGAAGTACCT
The DNA here is from genome assembly GCA_039714955.1 of Pseudomonadota bacterium. Lineage (GTDB taxonomy): Bacteria > Pseudomonadota > Gammaproteobacteria > Chromatiales > Chromatiaceae > JASJBU01. The sequence continues at coordinate 2,180 of JBDLIF010000409.1, forward strand.
ACTGGATTGGAACACCAGCCTCAGGACGGTCTTTTCCTCATCGTCCAATAGTCGCAGGGTACGTAACCGCTGTTCGACACGCACCACCGGCAGCAATACGCGCATCTCCAACTGTTCGGCAATACGCTCCCGCAGTGCGCACGCTGGCAGCTCCTCCGGGAAACCGGGTGGGGCATCGATCGGGATGGAATCCCGCGCGGAACCGCTGCTGTGCTCGACCCAGCAAAGCCGGCTGCCCTGCCCCTTCTGCTCAAAAATCAGTTCGGCGTCAGCCTGCCAGAGCCGCCAGTCGAAACTGTCCAGATAGGTCTGACGGGAGATGGGGGTCTCAGCCTCGATGAAAAGGTTTGCTTCAGCCAGCTTGCCTTTCAGGACATCCAGATCCCAATGGTCAGGCAACAGGTAGTCGATGGGACTGGTAATCA
>JBDLIF010000410.1:0-2516 GCA_039714955.1 Pseudomonadota bacterium
CATGGATCGGCCAGCCCGATTGATCAATCACCAATACCGTCCATTTTCCCGTCATGGCAGGGTCGAGCTTCTTCTTGGAGAAGACCCGCCAGCGAGGACCCTCTACGGTAAATGGAACCTCACTGGTGACTCGACCATCGTATTCCCAACGGTGGGACACTGAGCGTCCCTGCAGATTATGCAATTCCGTAAAATAATAGATACTGGTAGTTGAATTATCGAGTGTAACCACCTGATCAACTGGTTCTCGATCAGATATCCCGGTGGTAAATTGAGCCCGAGCGACTTGGGCATCCGGAACAGGTGATTCCAGTATCTCCTCCCCCATGGCAGCAAGCGGAATGGATCCAAGGATAAGAAGCGTAGCGAGAGTAAATGCCTCTTTCATGACCACTCGGTACAGACTCATAAAAACGCCCCCTTCATAGTAATATAACCAGAACATGCAAAGTAAAACATTGAGGAAAAAAGGTTTAGCTCACTGCAGTGAAAGAAGATTATAGCAGTAGTCAACCGATAATCGCCGACCGATCGAAAGGTCGACATTGCAGCCGTCTCAATTATTCGATCCGCTTAACGCTTTAGCACGCGTAACCATCGCCAAAAATTGAGTAGACTCGCCAACGAAGCCGACAAATAGGTGAAGGCCGCGGCTCGTAGAATCCTTTCAGCAGCTCGATGCTGTTCAGGGGTGAGATATCCGGCCTTGAGTAACGGTAGTGCCTTCTTGAAACTGGCGTCCAGCTCGACAGGCAAGGTGGCGAGCTGCACCAGTACATTCATCCCCATGATGAGAAAAGCAGCCAGCAGAGTGATCGCCCCCGCGGACGGGGCACGTGTCGCCAGAGTTAAAAAGGGTGCGGCAAACAACAGAAAGGAGCCGAGCTTCTGGGATGTGGAGGCAACCACCACCAATCGGGTGCGCCACCTTAACAGCGGATCATCCGAGGCATGTTGAATGGCATGTCCAACCTCATGGGCCGCGGTGGTAATGGCTGTCAGTGTTCTGCCATTGTATTTGTCGCCAGTGAGACGAACAGACCGGGTGCCTGGATCATAGTGATCCCCCTGACCGGAGATCTCAACCTTGACCCTGTTCAGGTTAAAGCGGTCAAGTAGATGGCGGGCCAGTTCACTCCCATTGCCAGGGAAATTTCCCTCGGGTTTGCGGTTGTATTTTGCCATGACATGCTGGACCCATATCTGGGGTCCAAGCACCAGCGCGAAAATAAACGCCACGGCCAGTAGGTAATGCATAGCGGACGATGAGTTGTGTTAGGCTCTTTGGATGGGTCCGCCAATCAATCCCAGGCGGACCATCCACTTGAACAAGATAGAGCTTCATCTCTCCGACTGTTATCCAAGGCCGCAGGTCCCGCCCGGACAACATGAGCCAGTCGCACAGGATGGTTCCGGGTTCGACAGGCTGGAGCTGCTGATGACGGCTCCACCACTGATTAAACGGCGCACCAGGGTCTCCACGGGTGTATCGCCAGGCTCAATCTGGGCCTTTGCACAGAGTTCGCCCCAGTTGGCAAGCTCCTCATTCATGCGATGTCTGACCTCAACCTTGCGGCCATTAGTTTCACAAAAATAGTCATAAGTCGGCATCATTTACCTCCAGATATTTCAGTTAATCAACCAATTGGCTCTATTTTACCCTACACAGCTCTATTTCTCCCCCTTTTGGCCGTTTTCCATCGACATCTTTTCTCTTGGCCCACCAAGTCTGCTTTGATAACGTGTCTGCATGACAGACGATAACCAACATCCCATCGATACCCTGCAACTCAGGCGGGTCGCGATCGACACCTACAAGGAAAATGTCGCCTATATGCACCGCGACTGCGAACTCTACCGGGTGGAGGGTTTCCAGGCTCTATCAAAGGTAGTGATCACCGCCAACAACCACCTCATCTATGCCGTCCTCAATGTAGTGGATGATGAAAACATCGTGAGGTATTGTGAAGTCGGGCTATCCGAACAGGCCTTCGATCAGCTGCAAATGGCTGATGGTAACCCGGTGCGGGTTGCCCAGGCCGAGAAACCCTCCTCCATGGAAGCGGTACGCGGTAAAATCAGTGGTGAACGGCTGACGCTGGAGGATTTCCAGCAGATTACCACGGACATCACTGCCCACCGCTACTCCCGCATGGAGATGTCCGCATTCCTGGTTGCTACCGGGCAGAACAATCTGGATAGAGAGGAGGTCCTGCACCTGACACGCGCGATGACGGAATCTGGTGCTCGGCTCGACTGGAAGGACAGCCCGGTGGTCGACAAGCACTGCATCGGCGGGATACCGGGCAACCGCACCAGTATGCTGGTGACCCCCATCGTGGCGGCCCATGGGATGTTGATGCCAAAGACTTCGAGTCGGGCGATCACCTCTCCCGCCGGCACCGCGGACACCATGGAGGTGCTGGCCAAGGTGGAGCTGTCCCCCAGTGAACTCCACGATATCGTGCGTAGGCAGCATGCCTGTCTTGCCTGGGGAGGCACCGCACACCTGGCGC
>JBDLIF010000411.1:0-2503 GCA_039714955.1 Pseudomonadota bacterium
GATCCGCATGCCTATCGTGGAGGTGACGGAGCTGTTCAAACGCTCTATCGGCGAGGTCACCGATATCGTGGAAAAGGAGATGTACACCTTCGAGGATCGTAATGGTGACAGCCTCACCCTGCGCCCGGAAGGTACCGCCGGCTGTGTTCGTGCCGGGCTGGAAAATGGTTTGCTTTTCAATCAGGTGCGGCGTCTCTGGTATCATGGTCCGATGTTTCGCCATGAGCGTCCCCAGAAAGGCCGCTACCGTCAGTTCCACCAGATCGGGGTGGAAAGCTTCGGCCTGGAAGGGCCGGATGTGGACCTGGAACAGATTCTGATCACCGCGCGTATCTGGAAGGAGCTGGGTCTGAAAGGACTGGAGCTCCAGTTGAATACCCTGGGCACGGCCGAAGAGCGCCGCCACTATCGGGATGAGCTGGTGAGCTATTTCAAGGGTCGCCATGCTGAGCTGGACGAGGACAGCCGGCGCCGCCTGGAGAGCAACCCACTGCGTATCCTGGATAGCAAGAATCCGGCGATGAGTGCGGTGGTGGGGGATGCCCCGACCCTCATGGAGCATTTGGGCGATGAGTCGCTCGGCCATTTCGCGGTCCTCCGGGCGGGTCTCGAGGCATCCGGCGTGGCCTATCGGGTCAACCAGCGGTTGGTGCGTGGCCTCGACTACTATGCCCGGACGGTGTTCGAGTGGGTCAGCAACGACCTTGGCGCGCAGGGTACGGTATGCGCCGGCGGCCGCTACGATGGACTGGTAGAGCAATTGGGCGGCAAACGGACGCCGGCAGTGGGTTTTGCCATGGGTCTGGAACGTCTGGTGGCGTTACTGGAAGAGACAGATGTCAGCCAGCGCCTGCCCGGGGTGGATCTCTATCTGGTGATGCTGGGTGATAGAGCGCAGCGCGAGGGTGTGTTGCTGGCGGAGCGACTGCGCGATGAAGTGCCGGGATTGAGGCTGATCAGCCACTGTGGTGGCGGCAGCTTCAAGAGTCAGTTCAAAAAGGCGGACAAGAGCAACGCCCGTTATGCCCTGATCTTAGGAGATGATGAACTGGAAAGGGGCGAAACAGGTCTGAAACCTCTACGCGGGGGTGGCGAACAGCGCCAGGTTAAGTTGACGGAGCTGGCTGCCGTGCTGGCCGATTGCTCAAACTAACCGGTGATTAGGTAGAATACTCAGCTGAATTTTCCGGACGCTAACTAACTTATTCTGTAACTATTCAGCATGTATGATTGAGCAGCAATAACATAGTGATTTCAGGTGTTTCTTAAAGAAGTGTCTGCAGCATGGAGGCTGCAGTCAAGCCTACAAGGACGTATTCACGGCGACTTCTTTAAGAAATATCTGAAAGCAGTGACGAACTTGTGGTGAAGCTGAATAGTTACCTTAATTTTTACAACGAGAAAACCGACAAGAGAAATTGGTATGGATGTTTATCAGACAGACGAAGAGAAAGTCGAAGCGATAAAGAAGTGGTTGAAAGAGAACGGCACCTCCATGGCGGCCGGGTTGGTCATTGGGCTCGGCCTGGTTTTTGGCTGGCAGGGCTGGGGCAGTTACCAGGAACGCATCAGATCCGAGGCCTCGGTCTCCTACAGCCAGCTGATGAGTGCGGTCGACAGCAGTAACACCGAGTCAGCCAGTAAGCAGGCCGAACTGTTGCGGGTCGAGTATGAGTCGACCAGTTATGCCGTGCTGGCGGCATTGACCCAGGCACGTCTCAAACTGCAGCAAGGCGACAGTGCGGCAGCCCGCTCCCAGCTGGAGTGGGCCATGCAGAACAGCGATGATGCCAGTCTGAAAACCCTGGCCCAGTTCAATCTGGCGCGCATCCTGCTCAGTGAAGGCGATACGGCCGCTGCGGCAGCCCTGGCTGACGTGACCAAGGGTGGCTTCGCCGGTGAGTTTGCCGAACTGCGGGGTGATATCGCACTGGCGAATCAGGAGTTGACCACTGCCCGCGATGCCTATTCTCTGGCCCTGGCGCAAAACGTGGGGAATCCTGAGCAGGTGCAGATGAAACTGGATGATCTGGTAGTCGGAACCCCCTGAGGCTTGCATGTTACGTTTGCTGACCTGGCCTGCCCTCCTGCTGGTGCTCTCCGGTTGTAGCGCCTTTGGTGCCAAAGACAATGCGGATCCGCCGGCGGAGCTGGTGGAGTTCACCCCGTCCATCGAGATAGAGACCCTGTGGGACACCTCTGTTGCCGGGATGGATGGCCGGTATCTCGCTATTCGACCTGCCTTGTGGGACGACCGGTTGTATATTGCTGACCCGGATGGACGGGTCTTGGCCCTGGATGCCGCCAGTGGGGAAACCCTGTGGGAGCATGAAACCGAGGCACCCTTGAGCGGAGGCCCCGGGATTATTGGCGATCTGGTGGTGCTGGGAACCAGTGAGGCTGAACTGATCGCCCTGGATGTGGAAAAGGGCGAGGAGCGTTGGCGTCGTCGGGTCAGTAGCGAGGTGCTCTCGGTACCGGCGGGAGAGTCGGGCGTGGTGGT
>JBDLIF010000412.1:0-2484 GCA_039714955.1 Pseudomonadota bacterium
ATCGCTCCAGGCGATTTAGTCCGCGTCGTTGCGCGATGTGCATGGATGCACAAGTGTCGCAGGCACAGGATGTGCTGGAGCGACCCTCGACCTGCACCCTAAAAAACGCACACTCTACCCCGTCCAACTGCGGATTCTAGGTTCAACCCCCCCTCCTAGCCTCCCCCCTGTCAGGGGGGAGGGAAATTTCTAACTGAGCTTTATATTTAATCACCAAATGTTATGTCTCCGGGCGCTAACGAGTTAGCTATTCTTCCGCTATTGGCGCATCATTTTTTGGCGCCGGAGCCTTGATCGTCTGAGCCTCCGGGATCATCAGTTTGAGAATATCGATTGGGCTTATACCCCGGCTGTCAGCCAGCGTTCTGAGGGTCTCGCTACCATCCGAGTCGATCCCTCTCTCCGCCAGTCGCCGCAGGCTCTCAACCGCGTCCAAGCCAAGCTGATCATTGACCTGGGCCAGGGTCCTACGTCCCACGCCCGTCCCCGCAAGGCGCGCTTCGATCTCTTCGGGGCTCAGGGAAGCGAGCGGCACGGGATCGCGCTCGATCTTGTAGCGGCTGAAAATGCCATAGACCTCCATCGGATTCATGCCGTTTGCATTGGCGATGGTGGCAAGCGATTCATCCTCCGCAAAACGGATACCTGCCTGTTCAAGGCTCTCCACCGCCTTATCCTGGTCCAGTCCCATGCGCCGGACAATCGCCTTGAAGGAGATCTCCTCCGCATGACCGAAGGGCGGCTCCAGTTCCGGACTGCTGACCCAGGCATCCTTCACCGCCGCATTGAGGTCGAAGACCCAACTGACCGGGGGAATGCTATAGACCGACATCAGCAGGATCGCCAGCGAAAACACCAGGGAGGCCACCAGCTCCTGTTTGACCTGTAGCTGCCCCCTGGCCCGCTCCACCAGATAGCGCTTGAACGGTTTCCAGTTATAGTAGAGATGCAGGATACCGGTGACGATGAACAGCCCACCAAACATCATGTGCACCCCGCTCCACTGCTCCTTATCCAGACCGCTCAGTGACCAGTGGATCCAATAGGCGATCCGGCCCTGGGGCACGATATAGAGCACGATTCCGGATACCGTCAGGATCAGAAACGACCAGGTCACCAGAAAGGCGACCAGTGAGCGCGTGGATTGTTTGTTCTTGATCAACTGAAGCCCCGTATTAACAATGCTGTTTGGCCGCGGGAAGCTGCTAAAATGGCCTGCTGATGACAGAGTGCCAAAACACCTTTTAAGACTCTTATTCCCTACGAGGAGTTCCATGCTGAAACCGCTTGTTGTTGCGTTTATCTTGATTATCCTGCAGTCCACCGCCCATGCCGAGCAACTGGGCAGCGTCAGCACCCGGTTTCATATGCTGGGGCCCAACGACAAGGTGGTGATCGAGGCCTTCGATGACCCGGCGGTACCCGGAGTCACCTGCTATCTCAGCCGGGCGAAAACCGGTGGAATGAGTGGCGCCGTCGGGCTGGCCGAGGATACCTCGGATGCCTCCATCGCCTGCCGCCAAACCGGTCCGGTGCAACTGACCGAAGAGATCCGCAACAGGCAGCGGGATGGGGAGGAGGTGTTCAAGCAGCGTACCTCAATCCTGTTCAAGACCATGCAGGTCGTACGCTTCTACGATAGCCAGCGCAATACCCTGATCTATCTGACCTATAGCGACAAACTGGTGGATGGCTCGCCGAAAAACAGCATCACCGCCGTCCCCCTCTATCAACCGACCCACCCAGCCGAGCCATGAAGATGCACACCGGCCGGCTTGTGCTTACACCGCAGGATCCTTTTTACCTGCCAACCAGGCTCGATGCCATCCTGGAACGGCTGCATGAGATTCGCTTCCGCGGTGAGCCTGTAGAGGGCATGAATGGCCGGCACTATCTGTTGGGCGAGCGCTTCATGCAGCTGGTCTCCTTCCTGGGCTGCTCACCCTTCATCCAGCTGGAACCGAGCCATGACGGAGAGCCCTTCTGTCACCTGATTATCGATGGGCCACACCCTCAAGCGATTTTTTTAAGGGGCAAGAACACCACCCAACCCAGCTGTGAAAATTGCAGAAAACGCATCCCCCAATGGCAGCCCCTCATCGACCAGTGGCTCGCGGCCCCTGACACTTTCCTGGCAAGCTGCCCGCACTGCGGCCATCAGCAGAACCCCGCCAGCTACAACTGGCGCCAGTCCGCCGGCAGTGGACGCCTGTTTCTGTTTGTGGAGAATATCTTCCCGAATGAGGCCATTCCATCCCCTGAGCTGTTGAGGGCGCTGGAAGAGAGCGATGAGATGGGTGGCGGGTGGCGTTTTTTCTACATCCAGGACCAATAGACCGAAAAATCCACGTTCACGGGTGAAATTTCCGAGTTAGCCTGATCAGGCGGCCCGGGACAGGGTCACATTCTCCGGCAGTTCCAGCTCTACGCTGATCGGCAGATGGTCGGAGTGGGCGTAGTTCAGTACCTCCGCCTTGGCCAGTC
>JBDLIF010000413.1:0-2458 GCA_039714955.1 Pseudomonadota bacterium
GCAGCCGAGCCATGCCGGTTTTCGGATCAACCAGCGATATATCGGTAAGATGCAAGGCCAGATGGGCATTATGCATCTCAGCATGCATGCTGCCGATACGCAATGGCATACCGGCCACGCTCTCGGCAACCCGTTCAATCTCCGCCCTGAGAGGTGAAAGGTCCGCCAGCGGTAAAAAGAGCCGCAAAAGCGTCAACAGGATCGCGCTGGAGATGATCAGCCATGCCACAAACAACCATGATCTGGAGTAGAGGCTTTTTGTGAGATGCTGCATGGGTATAACTTTGCCGGAGAGCCGCTCAGATCAACACCACATCATATTGTTCCTGGGTGTAGAGCGTCTCGGCCTGTAACCTGATGGGCCGGCCGGTAAACTGTTCCAGCTCCGCCAGGTTGGTTGACTCCTCGTCCAGCAGACGGTCTATGACCTCCTGGGAGGCAAGCACCAGCAGAGACTCCACATCGAACTGACGTGCCTCCCGCAGGATTTCGCGAAAGATCTCATAGCAGGTGGTCTCCGCCGTTTTCATGGAACCCCGCCCGCCACAGCAGGCGCAGGGTTCGCATAGCACATGCTCCAGGGACTCGCGTATGCGTTTACGGGTCATCTCCACCAGCCCCAGATTGGAGACCTCGGAGATATGCGTGCGGGCATGGTCCTGCGCCAGGCACTTCTCCAGCGCCCTCAGTACCTGGCGACGGTGTTCCGCATCGGTCATATCGATGAAATCGATAATGATGATGCCCCCGAGATTGCGTAACCGCAGCTGCCGGCAGATCGCCTGGGCCGCCTCCAGATTGGTCTTGAAGATGGTCTCTTCCAGATTACGCCGGCCTACGAAGGCGCCGGTATTCACATCGATGGTGGTCATCGCCTCGGTCTGATCGATCACCAGGTGACCACCGGATTTCAGCTGCACCTTGCGCTCCAGGGCCTTCTGGATCTCATCCTCCACCCCATAGAGATCGAAGAGTGGCCGCTCCCCCGGGTAGTACTCGATACGCCGCTTGATGTCGGGGATGAACTTCTGGGTAAACTCGATCGCCTTCTGATGGCTCTTGGATGAGTCGATCCGCACCTTCTCCACATTCGGTCCGACCAAGTCCCGCAGTGCGCGTAGCGCCAGGGACATATCCTCATGCACCAATTCGATGCCACTGGCCGCCTTGCAGCGTTGTTGAATCGACTCCCACAGACGTGAGAGGAAGTGCATGTCCACCTCCAACGCCGATTCATCCGCCCCCTCCGCCGCGGTGCGGGCGATGAATCCCCCGTTGATCTCGATCGATTCCGCGGTGTTGTTCAGCAGGATGCGCAGACGCTGGCGCTCCTCTTCCGACTCGATCTTCTGGGAGATGCCCATATTGCCCAACTCGGGCATGAAGACCAGATAACGGGAGGGGATGGAGATATTCGTGGTTAAACGCGCTCCCTTGCTGCCCAATGGGTCCTTGAGTACCTGTACGACAATGTGCCCGCCCTCGCGCACCAGCTCATCGATATTCTCCCCGCGGCCCTCACCATTACTCCCCGGGTTGACGTTACCGATATCCGAGGCATGCAGGAAGGCCGCCCGCTCCAAGCCCACATCCACAAAGGCGGCCTGCATGCCGGGCAGCACCCGGCAGACCTTGCCTTTGTAGATATTGCCCACCAGACCACGTTTGCTGGTGCGTTCGATGATGATCTCCTGCACCACACCGTTTTCTATCACCGCTACACGGGTTTCCGGGGGGGTTACATTGATTAAAATCTCTTCACTCATGGAATCCTATGGCGCCTAAACAGGTCGCCCCATTCTTGATTGTTATGGCCCGGGCAGGTCTATACCCACACCCCGCAAGGGGTATCTCGTCAACCTCCACATCCAACAGAGTATGTGGCAGAGCGATCTGTTTTAGCAACTCACTCCCGCGGGGTGAGCGGGAAGCGAGATAGATCAGTGGCTCCATCAACCTGCTCGATGATAGGGATGATTGCGCAGCAGACTCCAGGCCCGATAGAGCTGTTCAGCCACCACCACCCTGACCAGGGGATGAGGCATGGTCAGTGACGACAGGGACCAGCGCCCCTCAGCCCGCTCCAAACAGTCCCGGGCCAGGCCTTCTGGCCCGCCTACGAGCAGCGCCAGGTTACGGCCATCCGCCATCCAGTCACCCAGCTTTGCCGACAGCTGCTCGGTACTCCAGGCACGCCCCTGTACATCCAGCGCCCAGACCCGACAATTCTTCGGGATCGCCTTCAACATGCGTTCACCTTCATCCCGCAGGGTGCGCTGGATATCCGCTCCCTTGCCACGATGCCCGGGACTGACCTCGATCAGCCGCAAGGCGCACTCGCCCGGCAGACGGCGGGCATACTCCTCATAGCCTTCGACCACCCAGCGCGGCATTCGGTTTCCCACTGAAATCAGATAGATATTTATAATTCGGCCTATTCTATGGGAAACCGGCTGCT
>JBDLIF010000414.1:0-2437 GCA_039714955.1 Pseudomonadota bacterium
AGCAGGCCCAGGATCTCGGCAGGCTCTTCTATCTGGCCTGCAATGTGATGCCCCACGGCGCCAAGCTCAAGACCTTCATCGATGACATGGCCCCGGTGGTCGAGATGGGGCCGGACGCCCTGATCATGTCGGATCCCGGTCTGATCCTGCTGGTGCGTGAGCGCTGGCCGCAAATGCCGATCCACCTCTCTGTGCAGGCCAATACGGTCAACGCCGCCGCGGTGCGTTTCTGGCGGCAGCAGGGTGTATCTCGGGTGATCCTCTCCCGGGAGCTCTCCCTGGACGAGGTGGCCGAGATCCGCCAGGCCTGCCCCGACATGGAACTGGAGGTGTTCGTGCATGGCGCCCTCTGTATCGCCTATTCCGGCCGCTGTCTGCTCTCCGGTTATTTCAACCATCGGGATGCGAACCAGGGGACCTGCACCAACAGCTGCCGCTGGGACTACAAGGTCAGCCAGCCAGTGGCCGGACCCGACATATCAACGAACCTCGCCGGCTCGCCACGCCACCCCGAGTCGGATAATCTGGTCTATCTGGAAGAGCAGGGGCGGCCCGGGGAACTGATGCCGATGTTCGAGGACGAACACGGCACCTACATCATGAACTCCAAGGACCTGCGGGCGGTGGAGCATGTAACACGGCTGGTGGAGATCGGTGTGGATTGTCTGAAGATCGAGGGCCGCACCAAGTCCCACTACTATACCGCGCGCACCACCCAGGTCTACCGGCAGGCCATCAACGATGCCCTAGCTGGACGCGCCTTCCGGCCTGGGTTGATGGCGGATCTCGAAGGCCTGGCCAACCGGGGCTATACGGACGGTTTCTATCAGCGCCACGAATCGAAGGAGCTGCAGAACTATCGCTATGGCAGCTCCATGAGTGACCGCCAGCTGTTCGTGGGCGAGGTCACCGGGATCGACGAGACCAGCGGACTCACTGCCTTGGATGTGAAAAACAAGCTGCGGGTGGGCGACCGGCTCGAGCTGATGACGCCCCAAGGTAACCACAGTTTCAAGCTCGAACAGATGCAGGATAAGAACGGCAACCCCATGCATGAGGCGCCCGGCGGGGGGTATCAGGTTTTTGTGAAGCTGCCGGTCACCGGGCTGCCGGATGGCCTGCTCTGCCGTTATCTGGAAGATGCGAACAGCCAGGCCTAGAAACATCCGACATAATCAAGCGTTATAAAATTAGACATAATCTGATAGGCCATGTTGGATCTTGAACAGGAATCGAATCGGCCTATAGCGGACGTTCAATGCCTCATGTAGCCTGGGTGGAGTTTACGAAACCCGGGTTGCGCAAGCTCCACCCAGGCTACTGGCTAATCATTCTGCACTCAGTATCGAATAGGGCCGCCGTAGTTCCGCTGCCAACTCAGGGAGACTGATGCTGCGGGATTTGCGTATTCCCTCTTTGCCATCGAAGTAAGCAAGCAGTGTCGGTATGGTAAAGACGATCTGCTGGGCAGCCAGTTGCGGCGTTGTTGCACAGTCGACCTCACCAAGCGCCAGCTTAGGAAACCGGTGCTGCAGCATTTCGAACAGCTTGGGTTTCAACGCCTCACAGACGGCGCAGTCAGGGCCGCTGAAATAGACGGCGCAGATTGGGTGGCTGCGGGTGAAATCGGAGAATTCGCCTTCACCGACAAGCTTCTGAGACATGGTAAATGACAGAATCCGAGTGGTCCTTTGAAATAATATGATTGGTGAATCAATCGCCCCCCCGGTTGCCACGCTGGATACTCCGGGTCTCGACGTGCTCTGGCTGGAAGTAGGTTTTTAATATCTGAATCGCGCGTTCTGGCCGTGCTGCCCCACACATATAGATATCGAATGCGGCAAAGCCAGACTCGGGCCAGGTGTGAACAGAGATATGTGACTCCGCCAGACATGCCATCCCGGTAATACCCTGGGGTTCAAAACGATGGAAATACTGGTGGAGCAGGGTCGCTCCGGTCGTGCGGACGATCTCGGCGATGGCCTCCCGCACGATCTCTTCGTTGTCGATGTTTCCCGCTCCATGTAGGTCGACGATGACGTGGGTACCGGTGTCTGCAGTCACGGGTCGCCCCCAGCACTGGCTTGTCGGTGCTTCCAGGCTCGAAAGCCAAAAAATCCCGCCAGGCCCACTATCGCAACGACGATTAGCAGTACGACGATATCCCACAACAAGAGAAGGCTTTTGATGGTCAGGTAGGTACCCGCAAGAATCGCCATGCCGATGACGATGTGCTTGATTCGGGGGCTATCCATTTAACCTAGAATCTGCAGTTGGACGGGGTAGAGGTCGCTCCCGGCTTCCTGCCTCCCGCAACACTACTCCGTCCATGGAGGGCGTGTGCGTTTTTGGGGGTGCAGGTCGAGGCGCAACGACGCGGAATAGTTATTCTATTCCAAGAAGTTGCAACGAAGATGCCCCACATGGATGTGGGAAA
>JBDLIF010000415.1:0-2428 GCA_039714955.1 Pseudomonadota bacterium
CTGGGCCAGGAGCTGAGCGTTTTCGAGGGTGGGGTGGAGCGGGACAACCTGCGTTTCGAGGTGCGGATGGTGAACCGGGCCGAGAAGCTGGCCAGAATTCACGCCATTCTGCATGAGCGTTTGCGCGAGGATGGGGAGGGCAGCGCGGTGGTCTACTGTGCAACCCGCAAGCGCACGGAGGAGTCGGCTGAGTATCTGCGGCAGCAGGGCTGGGAGGCGGCCGCCTATCATGCCGGGCTGGAGGCCCCGGTAAAACGCCATATCCAGGAGAACTTCATCGCTGGCGCCACGCGGGTGATCTGCGCCACCAACGCCTTTGGCATGGGCATAGACAAGGAGGATGTCCGCCTGGTGGTGCATGCCGATATACCGGGCTCCCTGGAGAACTATCTGCAGGAGGCGGGGCGGGCCGGGCGTGACCGCAAGCAGGCCGAGTGTGTCCTGTTGTATGACGAGAACGATGTGGAGTCCCAGTTCAAGCTGGGCAGTCTTTCCGAGCTGAGTAGAAAGGATATCGCCCAGATCCTGCGGGGGCTGCGCACGGAAAAACACAACCGGGACGGCGAGGTGGTGCTGACCACCGGCGAGCTGATGAGGTCGGAAAGGGTGGATACCAGCTTCGACAGCGCTGACAGAAACGCCAACACCAAGGTGATCACCGCCGTGGCCTGGCTGGAACGCGCCGGCTTTCTGCAGCGCAACCAGAATAGGACCCAGGTGTTCCAGGGGCGACCCAGGGTAAAGAGCCTGGATGAGGCAAAGAGACGGATCGAAAAACTGGGGTTGTCGACACGTCAGCAACAACGCTGGCTGGCCATCCTGGATGCGATGATCAATGCACAGAGCGATGAGGGTTTCAGCGCCGATGAGCTGGCCGAACACGCAGCATTCAATCGGGACGAGGCTAAGGATTCGCCCGACAGGGAGCAGGAGACCGAGGCTCAACGGGTACTGCGTACCCTCTATGATATGGCGGAGTCCGGTCTGATCGAGAAGAGCCTGTTGCTCACCGCCTATGTACGCCACCAGGTCAGGCAGCCTTCCAGCATCCTGTTGGACCGGGTCTGTGCCCTGGAACGGGCGATGCTCGATCTGTTACCCGAAGAGGCCCCCGATGCCGAAGAGGGTGAGTGGCAGAGCCTCTCCCTGCGCCATCTCAATCAGCATCTCCGCGATCGGGGGCATGGCGAGAGCAATCCGGAGATCCTGCGCAATCTGTTGCAAGGCCTGTCGCGGGATGGGCAGGGCCTGGCGGGGAGCCACGGCAGTATCGATCTGCGCTATGCGGGGCAGGATCACTATCGGGTAAAACTGCGGCGTGGCTGGCGCGCCCTGCGGGAGACGGCCGAGCGTCGCCAGGCGATGGCCAGTCGAGTGCTTGCCACTATCCTCGGCAAGATTCCAGCCGACACCCAGGCGAGCGCGGAACTGCTGGTGGAATTTTCCGCCGAGGAGATACTCGATGCCTTGCGTAGCGATATGCTGCTGGCCGCACAGATCAGAGATCCCCTGGCCGCGCTGGACCGATCACTCATGTTTCTGCATGAACTGCGGGTCATTACCCTGCAGAAGGGGCTGGCGGTATTCCGTCAGGCCATGACCATTCGTATCCTGCCCGAACGGAAGGGGCGAGGTTATAGCCAGGGTGACTACGAGCCCCTGTCCCGTCACTATGATGAGCGCATCTTCCAGGTGCATGTGATCAACGAATATGCCCGTAAGGGGTTGCAGAAAATCGGTCAGGCAGTCGCCCTGGTTGCAGCCTATTTCTCTATGGAGAAGGCGGCGTTTGTCGCACGCTATTTCCCGGGGCGCGAGACGCTGCTCGGTCGTGCCACCAGTCAGGAGTCCTACCAGCGGATCGTGGAGGATCTGCATAATCCGGTGCAGCAGGGCATCGTAGCGGCCGATGAGGGGGAGAATCTGCTAGTGCTTGCCGGGCCGGGCTCCGGCAAGACCCGGGCCGTGGTCCATCGTTGTGCTTATCTGCTGCGGGTGAAGCGGGTTCCGCCCAGCGGCATCCTGGTGCTCTGTTTCAATCGAAATGCCGCCAATACCCTGCGACGCCGTCTGAGAGAGCTGGTTGGTCAGGATGCCCAGGGGGTCACGGTTCAGACCTATCATGGGCTTGCCCTGCGTCTCACCGGTCACTCCCTGGCGGATGGTAATGGGCGGCAGACGGCTGATGCCATCGACTTTGATCGACTGTTGAAAGAGGCCGTGGCGCTGTTGCAGGGAAACAAGGAGATGCTGGGTCTCGAACCGGATGAAGTGCGGGACAGGCTGTTGGCCGGTTACCGCCATATCCTGGTGGATGAGTACCAGGATATCGACGAAGACCAGTATGCGCTGGTCTCCGCGATCGCGGGAAGAACCCTGGCTGACCGGGATCAACGTCTGAGCATCATGGCAGTGGGTGATGATGATC
>JBDLIF010000416.1:0-2409 GCA_039714955.1 Pseudomonadota bacterium
AGATCTCCATTAACATACCGGTGGATCCTGACTGCGATCTGCGTGCCGGACCCTGTACCTCCCGACTGGCTGAGGGTGGCACTGTTACCTTCGCCGTCGAACCCCCCTCGATTCCCGTGGTAAAACCCTTGCGGCTGCGGGTAGAGGTGACGGGTCTTGAAGCAGAGGCCGTGGAGATCGATTTCACTGGTGTCGATATGAACATGGGCTTCAACCGGTCGGCCCTGGAGCGTCAGGAAGCAGGACGTTTCACAGGCAAGGGGATGCTGCCGGTCTGCGTGCGGGATGTCATGGAGTGGGAGGCCAGGGTGCTGCTTCACACCGATCTGGGGCTGGTATCCGTGCCCTATCGATTCATCACGGTGAAACCGGGTAGGTTACCTCCAGATGGGTGATAGCTAGAGATATCTATCTGCGCTTAATATCTACTGCTGCTCTCCTTTGGTCGGGTAATCCCTGTTCCACCAGGCCATCATGCCACCCTGCAACTGTACGGCACTATCGTAACCATGTACCTGAAGCAAACGGACCGCGGGTATGCTTCGATGGGCGCTCAGGCAAATGGCGACAATCGGTAGTTTAGGGTCAAGTTGCAGAGAAGCAATGCGTTGCTTCAGCTCCTGGATGGGCACACTGACAGCACCGGAAATCCGGCTACGCCGCCATTCGGTGCCGGTGCGTACATCTAGGATCTGCAGCGGGCATTCCTCGGCGATCAGCCGATTGAGTTCTGCCGCGCTGATTTCAGATACCTGTCCGAATGGCAACCACCAAAACAGGGTCTTTAAGCGATCCAAGGCTGACATATTTTTTTCCTTCCGTGTTGCATGACTGGGATTGAGGTAGCGTATTGATCTTTCGCTATGCAATTACTTTTACAACTATATAATACGATGGGTTGAGTCGGATTACAGTTTATTAGGAGAGCCTCTATGAAGATATCTGGTGGATTATGGCTGCAAGGCTTTGTGTTGATGAGTCTTTTTTTTCTGACGGGAGGCACGGGTATCGCCGGGGATGAAAACGAGTGTGCGGATAAAGCTATCACCACGCAGGATCCAGAGATCCCGCTGGATGAACTTGAGATTCGACTAAAACCGCTGACCCGTTGTGAGCTTGCTGAAGAGGCCAAGGATTGGATGGCGCTGTTAAGGACCAAGGCACAGGAGATAAGCGATAAGGAACTGGTCGCTAAATACAAGAAGACCGAGGTCAAACAGGTTGAAGAGGCGCTGGATGCCCTCGAGGAGGCACAGGAGGCCTTGGAGGAGGTCGCGGAACCGGATACAGGAGAAGCTGAGACGGATGAGAGCGGCAAGGAGGAGGCAGATGCTGCACTCGAGGAGGCACAGAAACAGATTCAAGAGGCGATGGAGGAACAAGATCGATCCGAGGGCGCGGTAAAAACCGAGGTTACCGAAGAGATCCTGACACAAACAGAAACAGACAGGGATGAAGACGAGCCTTCGGGAGAACAGGTACTCCAGGATGAACAGGCTGCCGCCAAACAGCTGGACCAGATTGATGCAGTGGAACTTCAGGATCAGGATAAGCTGGACCAGGCAACCGATGCGGCGGCCCAGTTGGCCGATTCCAAGGCCGAGATCCGTAAGGCGCTGCTTGAACATATCACCGAGCTACATGCCGAAAGAACCGCCCTGATAGACCGCGCCAATCTGGTCATCGATGCGTTTGAGGTGAAGGGGGGTGATGAGGGATTAATCGAAGAGTACCGGCAGTACATCAATGAGGTGTCAGGGATCAAGGTTGATGTCACGGATGTAGATGCCACATCGACGGCCATTATGGGCTGGTTATTATCCAAGGAGGGTGGACTGCGCTGGGCCAAGAACCTCAGCATTTTCATTGTCACGGTGCTGGCGTTCTACTTCCTTTCGATCATCCTGGGCAGGGCCGCGGATCGGGCACTAAAAGCTTCACGTCATACCTCGGCCCTCTTGTCCGACTTTCTCGCGAAAGCCATTCGAAGAGGCATTATTGCAATCGGTTTGATCGTTGGACTGGCGGCACTTGAGGTGAATATTGGCCCGCTGCTGGCGGTCATTGGCGCATTGGGTTTTGTCGTCGCTTTTGCACTGCAGAACTCACTGGGCAACTTTGCCAGCGGCATACTGATTTTGCTCTACCGTCCGTTCGATGTGGGTGACCTGATTGAGGTCTCCGGTATACTGGGCAAGGTCTCATCGATGAACCTTCTCTCCACCCACATCAGGACACCCGACAACAAATTGGTTATCGTCCCCAACAACTCCGTCTGGGGCGATGTGATAACCAATGCCACCGGGACCAACAAACGGCGTGTGGATATGATGTTCGGGATCGGTTATGAGGACGATATCGACAAGGCGCAGCAGATCATGGAGCAGATCCTCTCATCCCACGAGCTGG
>JBDLIF010000417.1:0-2325 GCA_039714955.1 Pseudomonadota bacterium
ATCATGTACCGGGCCGCCGCCGAGGTGGGCCAACCGTTGTTTTTTTCATTGATGATCATTACCTTGAGTTTTCTACCGGTGTTTACCCTCCAGGCCCAAGAAGGCCGGCTGTTCAGCCCCTTGGCCTTTACCAAGACCTATGCCATGGCCGCCGCGGCCGGGTTGTCGATCACCCTGGTCCCGGTGTTGATGGGTTTATTCATCCGTGGCCGCATCACCCCGGAGCACAAAAACCCCGTCAACCGATTGCTGGTGGCCATTTACAGCCCCGCCATTGCGCTGGTGCTCAAGGTGCCCAAGACCATTCTGCTCGTCTCGGTCCTGATCGTGATCGTGGGCTTATGGCCGGCGAGTCGATTGGGCTCTGAGTTCATGCCGGATCTGGATGAAGGCGACATCATGTACATGCCGACCACCTTTCCCGGTCTATCGATAGGCAAGGCCCAGGAACTGCTGCAGCAGACTGACAGGCTCATTCGCACCCTGCCGGAGGTGAAAAGCGTGTTCGGCAAGATCGGCCGCGCGGACACCGCCACCGATCCGGCCCCCTTGACCATGATCGAGACCACGATTCAACTCAAGCCTCAGGCGCAGTGGCGCGACGGGATGACCTCGGAGAAGATTCGTCAGGAACTCAATCGACTGGTTCAGTTCCCCGGATTGACCAATGCCTGGGTGATGCCCATCAAGACCCGCATCGACATGTTGGCCACCGGCATCAAGACGCCTGTGGGCATCAAGGTCGCGGGTCCCGATCTGAAGGTGATACAGCAGATCGGTGAGCGGGTCGAGGAGGCCGTATTGTCGGTCCCGGGTACCCTGTCCGCCTTTTCCGAGCGGGTGGCCGGTGGGCGCTATATCACCGTGAACATCGATCGGGTGGCGGCCTCTCGTCTGGGGCTGAACATCGCCGATGTGCAAGAGGTGATCCGCACTGCGGTAGGTGGACTGAATGTGGCCCGCAGTCTGGAGGGCTTGGAGCGCTATCCGATCAATCTGCGCTACCCACGCGATCTGCGTGATTCACCGCAGGCCCTGCGCAATTTGCCGGTGGTCACACCCACCGGGGCGCGGATTCCCTTGGGCGAGGTTGCGGATATCCAGGTGACCGATGGTCCGGCGATGATCAAGACTGAAAACGCCCGTCCCAACGGCTGGACCTTCGTGGACATCGACGGTCGTGATCTGGGGTCCTATGTGGCCGATGCACAAAAGACGGTCAGTGAACAAGTGAATCTGCCGCCGGGATATTCCATCAATTGGTCCGGGCAATTCGAATATATGGTGCGTGCCAAGGAGCGGCTTCGGGTCGTGGTACCGCTGACTTTGGTCATTATTGTGTTGTTGCTGTATCTCAATTCACGCAATATCACCGAGGTGCTGATCATCATGGGCACCCTGCCCATGGCCCTGGTAGGCGGGTTCTGGCTGCTCTACCTGCTCGATTATCACCTCTCGGTGGCCGTGGGGGTGGGTTTCATTGCCCTGGGCGGGGTGGCGGTAGAGATCGGTGTGGTGATGCTGGCCTATCTGAATCAGGCCTTGAAACAGCAGCGGGATCAGGCGCAGGCCCAGGGTCGCGCCCTGACCCGGCACGAAGTGCGCGAGGCGGTCATCCAGGGCGCCTTGATGCGAGTACGTCCCATCATGATGACAGTCTCGGCCATCATCGCCGGCCTGCTGCCGATCATGCTGGGTGGCGGGACCGGTTCCGAGGTGATGCGCCGCATCGCCGCCCCCATGGTCGGAGGTATGGTGAGTGCTACGGTGCTGACCCTGGTGGTCATCCCGGCGGTATTTTTAGTGTGGAAGCGCCGGGAGGTTGGGCGCTAGGAGGCTGTTCGAGAATGGCGACCGTAGCGAGGGCAGAGCTGGCTGAGCCGGATTTTTCGTTCATTTGGCGCCAACCATCCATGAGTTGGCCATCGTTGAGCAGCCAGAGTCTGTCCAAATCCGCTTCCGGTGGATTTGTGAGGCGAAGATTGCTCATATTTAACGAAAATGAACGGGAAATCCGGCCAGCCAGACTTGTCCGCAGTAGGTTGGCTCATTCTCGGACAGCCTCCTGGCGAGAAAGCGGATTTTGTGTGCTACGAGTCAAGGTCCGTAGTTATCGGGATTCAGTCACCGAGGTGGGTAACGCCGCTGATTGACAACTCTGCGGCCTCTCTGTACTTTGTCGTTTCATAAAAAAGGCCGTTTAAAGTTCCTAATTCACCTTCACTGCCGACCGTATAGTAACAACAGAATTGAACTGCAAAGGATTGCATCATGCTCTCGGCAAGGATCGCCGAAGGGGATGTCGCGCCGGGATACAAACGCCAC
>JBDLIF010000418.1:0-2235 GCA_039714955.1 Pseudomonadota bacterium
GCGTTGTCGCGGAAGATTTTCTGAATCCACTCCAGGTTGACGATGGGCACCACGCCGACACCCAGGTCGACATGCTTGGCGACATCGTCCTCACCATCCACGACCAGGCCGTGCAGGCCCTCGTAGAACAGCAGGTCGGTGCCCTCATCGATCTTCTCCCAGGGGGTGAACTCGCCTGGCTTATGGTCACAGCCAAGGCGAGTATTGTGTTCGACGGCCTCCTCATCGCTATGCAGGTAGTAGCGTTTTTCGCCGGTGCCGGTTTCGCCATAGGTCTTGAATAGCTCCGCGATCTTGTCGAAGCGGTTGGCCCCGGGGCCGAAGTGACTCATGCCGCCAGCCATTTTCTCGCGCATCTCCACACGGCTGTAGCGATGGAAGCTGTCGCCCTCGACCACGGCGGGTTTGATGCCATCACGGAAAAAGATGTGCTCGAAGGCGCGTTTGACGGTGGTGGTGCCGGCGCCGGATGAACCGGTTACAGCGACGACTGGATGTTTTTTCGACATGGGTCTCTCCCTTCTAATCGTTGTGATGCATCTTGCCCGGCGCCGGGCCGGGAGATAGGTTCGCAGAATGGCGCCAACTATACCATGGCATTTGTGCATTTCCACTGAAGCAGAGGGGATAGAACGGAAAAGTCAGCACCTAGCCGGCACCAGTACCTATTCAGGTATATTTTGTTGGTTGCTTAGGTGTATGGTGAATCGCTTATATTCAGTCGATTACATTTGCAAGGATTGATACGAACCAGCAACTCCAAGGCTGGAAAATTGGGCTAGATCACCGCAGTGCGGCAATCCTTAGGCCGCTGGCGGCGGATTGAAAGGTGAGCAGGTCTCTGGAGAACTGATTAATCTCCTGGCTGATCAGCTTAAGCTGCCTGCGTTCCTGTAATTGAAAATTGTGTTTAACTGCCGCATAGAGTAAACCGCCAGGCAGGACGACGGTTATGATGGCGTCCAGGTTACTAAAGTGCTGATTATTCACCTTCACCCTGAGATCCGCTTGCTGTGCCTTTAGTTTTACGTGGGTATCGCTTAGCTGTCTGGTCAGGGCCTGTTTATCGATCAGAGGCAGAGTGATACAGAAGCCTGCATTGTCCTCGCTGATTACACGGTTGCCCGCGGTCACGCCGGTAGCGGCAAAGAAGCTCGTCAGTATGAGTGTGAATACCAGGGTTTTCAGCTTCTTCGGTTGCATGACCGGCCTCTCTGGGAGCTAACGTGGGCTTACATATCTTTGTAGTCGAATAAGCGGTCCGCGCCGGTATTGCTTCACACCCTATCCGCAGTGTAAAGCTGATTCGCAACTCGGTTCACAGCCTGTTTAGCAGGACGGGAAGACCTTTCCCGGGTTGAGGATTTCGTGAGGATCGAACTGCTGCTTGATACGCCGCATCAGCGCCAGGGTGATCGGGTCGATTTCACGGCTGACGAACGCCTTCTTGACCTCTCCTATGCCATGTTCGCCGGAAAGGGTACCCCCCAATCCAAGAACCAGATCGAAGAGTCTGCTGAGACAGGTTTCACCGGCCTGCATTTGCGCCCTGTCAGCAGGATCCAGGAGTAGATTGACATGGATGTTGCCGTTACCGGCATGGCCGAAGTTGATGATCTTGATGCCGGTTTCGCTGGAGAGTCTCTCCAGACCATCGATCAGGTCGGGTATGCGCGAGACCGGTACTACTACATCCTCGTTGATCTTTTTCGGAGCTACATTCCGCAAGGCGGGGGAGAGTGCCTTGCGGGTCCTCCAGAGGTTTGCTATTTCTTCCTGAGAGCTGGCGGTTTTGATCGAAATCACTCCCTCCATGCTGGCGGCCCTGGCAACCGTAGACGCCTCATCAGCGATATTGTGATCCGCCCCGTCGACCTCGATCATCAATATGGCGCCGACTGATTCGTGCAACTTCAGGTCGGCGTAGTTTCTGACCATGGCGAGGGCGGCACCATCCATCAACTCCAGCGCACAGGGAGTGACCGGTTGGGCCATGATGGCGGAGACGGCTCGGGCGGCAGCGTGGATGTCGCGATAGCTCGCCTGCAGGGTACGCTTTGCTTCAGGCAGTGGCGTCAGTTTCAGGGGGGCCTCGGTTATCACCCCAAGGGTACCCTCGGAGCCGATCAACAGACGTGTGAGATCATAACCCACCACACCCTTGGTGGTATTCACCCCGGTATGGATTGTCTCACCCGTGCCTATGACTGCCTGCAGGCCCAGGGTGTTCTCCCG
>JBDLIF010000419.1:0-2225 GCA_039714955.1 Pseudomonadota bacterium
CCGGTAAGCGGGACGAATCGGACCGGCAGGATCTGGTGGGTAGTGATCTTGCCTTCCACCGTCTTCTCGATCAGCATCAACTGTTGAACCTGAAAACGCCCGCCTACCGGTATCACCATGCGGCCGCCTGGCTTCAGTTGCTTGAGCAGGGGGGCGGGTATATGGCTCGCCGCCGCGGTCACCACGATGGCATCGAACGGCGCCTGCTCTTTCCAGCCATAATAGCCATCACCTACCCGGCAGGTGACATTGGGGTAACCCAGGCGTTCCAACCGTTGCCTGGCCTGTTGCCCCAACGCTTCGATGATCTCGAGGGTAAAGACCTCGCCGGTCAGCTCGGCAAGGATCGCGGCCTGATAGCCCGAACCGGTGCCGATCTCCAAGACCCGGTGGCTGGGCTTCGGCCGCAGCAGGTCGGTCATCAGGGCGACGATATAGGGTTGGGATATGGTCTGGCCATGGCCAATGGGCAGGGGACGGTTCTCATAGGCGTAGGGTCTCTCCTCGACGGGTACGAATTCATGCCGGGGGACCTGGCGCATGGCTTGCATTACCCTTGGGTCCAATTCCTCCTTGTCGATATAGAGGGAGGTGTCGCGGACATCCGCTTCGATCTGCTTGACCAGCGCCTGGCGGAGAACGGAAAACCCCTCTGCTGCTGCTGACTGACCCCAGCCAGTCAAACAGTAAAGCGCTAGGATTGAAGCCATTGCCCTTCGATTTTGTCTCATGACATGTCTCTGTCGTTAGGCTCAGGCTTTAGATATGGTGGCTGAATTCGCCACGTTCAGCCCCGGCCATCAGTTCATGGAACTGCTTGCCCGTTACCTGGACCAGGTGTTCGTGATCACCGGCTTCAAAGAAGATCTGCTCCAGTTTGCCAAGGCTGGTCTCTGGGTCCCACAGGGTCGTGATCCCATAGACATGGCCCAGGGGTGGTACCGCCCCCACCTCGCAGTCCGGGAAGCATTCACCCAGCTCACTTTCCGAGGCCAGCTCGACCTCCTGCTTTAACATTTTCCTCAGGGATTCCAGCTCGATGTGATAGTCAGAGGGCACCACCACCAGACGATAGCCATCATTTGCGCTGGACAGCAGGATTCCCTTGGCCAGAGCGTCCCCCGGGACATGAGCCTGTTCGGCTGACTCCATACTGGAACCGGTATGAGGATGGGTGATCAGGCGATATTTTATAACCTGCTGTTTCAGATAGGTCTGTAACTTTTTCGCGATGGACATTGTAACCTCCTCGCCCTGGCTGCGAATTTTTCCTTCTATATAATAGATTAGCTTATATTGAGCAGACTAACCGTCAGGTTGCTGGAGTTGAAAGATGCAGTCTCAATCAACCGGTCCGGGGGATGAGTCAACTGGCGGCATTCCCTGTGAATTTGTCAACTGGGAGCAGTTTTACCAGCTGGCACGCAGGCTTGCCCGGCTGGTGCGAGAGGATGGATTCGAGCCGGAGATTATCGTGGCGATCAGTCGGGGCGGGCTCATGCCGGCGCGAATCCTCTCAGATCATCTGAATTTGTTTGATCTGGCCACGCTCAAGGTCGAACATTACCATGCCCTATACAAGCAGAAGGTCGCCAAGATTCGTTACCCATTGACCGCGGAGGTTGCCGGCAGGCGCGTGTTGCTGGTCGATGATGTCAGTGATACGGGTGACAGCCTGCAGGTCGCGACTGCACATCTGCTGGAGCGGGGCGAGCCGGCGGATCTCAGGAGCGCGGTCCTGCATCATAAGCGTGTTTCCAGCTTTCTGCCCGACTATTTTGCCGAAGAGTTGACCGAATGGCGCTGGCTGATCTATCCCTGGGCGGTCATGGAGGATCTCAGCAGCTTTCTGGCGAAAATGGAGCCACGCCCGGTGTCAAGTGAGGCCTTCGCGCAATACTTGCGGCAACAGCACGGCCTGGTGGTGCCTGAGCAGATTCTGCGGGATGTGCTGTCGCTCAATGGGTGAGGTATGGGGTTGTTTAGTGTCACTGTGTATTGACCCCATCAGCGTTCCTTTTGGCCCCTCGCTTGGCGAGGAACAGCCCGTAGATCAGCAGGTTGATCAGGATGACGAGAATACCGAGAATGATCTGCACATTCTGCGTCAGCCCTGCCGGGTAGATGATCGGCAAGAGATAGTGATCGATAAATCCACCGCTGTATCCCGCCTCTCCAGCTGCCTCTCGGAGGTATATTTCCAATGGAGTGAGTGGACAGATCCA
>JBDLIF010000420.1:0-2217 GCA_039714955.1 Pseudomonadota bacterium
GCCAGCAGCATGCTGTTGTGATCGCGTAACTTAGCGCTCAACTCCCACATCCTGGACAGAGAAGTAAAGGCCCTGGCGATCAGCACATCGAAAGGCCGCTCCACCTCGAGCTCCTCCAGCCGGCCATGCACGGGTTCCACGTTCCGCAACTTCAGTTCCATCACGGCCTGGCGCACGAAGCGGATCTTCTTGCTGTTACTGTCGAGCAGGGTGAATTGGCTGTGCGGCAGCATCAGCGCCAGGGGAATGCCGGGCAACCCCGGACCTGTGCCCATATCCAGGATATGCGTGCCCTGCAGATAGGGCAGTAGCGAAAGACTGTCGATGAGATGGCGCTCCACCATCTCCAGGGGATCCCGTACCGCGGTCAGATTATAGGCCTGATTCCACTTTAGCAGCAGGGAGAGAAACCGAAGTAACTGTTCACTTACTTCCGGTGAGGGTTGCAGGCCGAGGCCGCGCAGACCTGCCTCCAGTCTTGCGCCCCAGGCCGGATTGAAAGGAGTTGCGGTCATCAGGCTAAGCGCTTCTTCAGATAGATCAGCAGCAGGGAGATGGCCGCTGGCGTCACCCCGGGAATCCGCCCCGCCTGGCCCAGGGTCCCGGGTCGGTGACGCTGAAACTTCTCCTTCACTTCCGCCGAGAGCCCACGCACCTTCTCGTAATCGAAATCCACGGGTAATACCACCGCCTCATTGGCCCGCTGGCGTTCGATCTCATCCTGTTGCCGGTCGATATAACCGGCATATTTTGCCTGAACTTCGAGTTGTTCTATCACCTGGGAATCGCTCACCCCAGGTCCCAATCTATCCAGCTGCATTAGGTTCCGGTAACTGACATTCGGCCGGGCCAGCAGGTTCAGGGCCCGCACCTCCCGGCTCAGTTCACCACCCAGCAGCCTCCGCGCATCGGCCGGCTCCAGCTCAGCGGGACGTACCCAGACCTGCCGCAGACGTTCTTGCTCCTGCTCGATGGCCTCTCTTTTCTGGGAGAAGACCGCCCAACGCTCATCGTCTACCAGACCCAGTTCCCGGCCCTTTTCAGTCAGTCGCAGGTCCGCGTTGTCCTCCCTCAAAAACAAACGATACTCCGCCCGACTGGTGAACATACGATAGGGTTCGATGGTACCTCGGGTAATCAGGTCATCCACCATCACCCCCAGATAGGCCTCATCCCGGCGTGGGCTCCAGGACTCCTGCTCGCGACAGAGACGTGCCGCGTTCAGACCCG
Source organism: Pseudomonadota bacterium (assembly GCA_039714955.1). Lineage (GTDB taxonomy): Bacteria > Pseudomonadota > Gammaproteobacteria > Chromatiales > Chromatiaceae > JASJBU01. The sequence goes on from JBDLIF010000420.1 coordinate 1,231, forward strand.
CCAGCAACCCCTGGGCCGCCGCCTCCTCGTAGCCGGTAGTGCCATTGATCTGCCCGGCGAAGAAGAGACCCTGCAGGTGCTTGCTCTCCAGCGAGGCCTTCAGGTCCCGGGGATCGAAGAAGTCATACTCAATGGCGTAACCTGGCCGGATGATATGGGCATACTCAAAACCCTGCATCGAGCGGACCAGAGCGTACTGCACGTCAAAGGGCAGGCTGGTGGAGATGCCATTGGGATAGACCTCATGGGTATCCAGCCCCTCCGGCTCAATAAAGATCTGGTGGGAACTCTTATCCGCGAAGCGCACGATCTTGTCCTCGATGGAAGGACAATAGCGCGGACCCACCCCTTCTATCACGCCGGTATACATGGGGGAGCGGGACATGCCACCACGGATGATCTCATGGGTCCGGGGGTTGGTATGGGTGATGTGGCAATTAACCTGGCGCGGATGCTGCTCCGGTCTGCCGAGAAACGAGAATACCGGGGTGGGATCATCGCCCGGTTGGGCCTGCAACTGGGAATAGTCGATACTGCGCCCATCGATGCGGGGCGGGGTCCCGGTCTTCAGTCGTTCCACCCGGAAAGGCAGCTCACGCAGACGCTGGGAGAGGGCATTCGCCGGTGGATCACCAGCCCGCCCACCCGCATAGTTGGAAAGTCCGATATGGATACGGCCCCCGAGAAAGGTGCCAACCGTCAGCACAACCGATCGGGCACGGAACTTGAGCCCCATCTGGGTCAGCACCCCGCTGACCCGACCATCTTCCACCAGCAGATCCTCTACTGCCTGCTGAAATAACTCCAGGTTCGGTTGATTCTCCAAGGCAAATCTGATCGCCGCCTTGTAGCGCACCCGGTCGGCCTGGGCGCGCGTGGCTCGCACCGCCGGGCCCTTGCGCGAGTTCAGGATGCGGAACTGAATCCCCGCCAGGTCCGCCGCGCGGGCCATGATGCCGCCCAACGCATCCAACTCTTTCACCAGAT
>JBDLIF010000421.1:0-2157 GCA_039714955.1 Pseudomonadota bacterium
CGCTACGAGGTAGATTGCACGTTTTTGGCGGCACATGTCTTCGTTGCAACTCCTTGGAATAGAATAACTATTCCGCGTCGTTGCGCCTCGACCTGCACCGCCAAAAACGCACACTCTACCCCGTCCAACTGCAGATTCTAGGTTGAAATTAGCGTAGAATATTGATCTAACCCAATAATTATTCAGAATAATTAACTGCCAGGAACAGCTTCTTGCAGGCAAAATCACAGAGTACAACCGCCCAATCAGCCTTTCAGGCCCATGTCAGCCATGCCATGCGGGAAGGTATAATGTGGAGTCTGGTCAGCCTGAGCGGTTATCTGCTGCTCTCGCTGTACAGCTATTTCCCCGATGATCCCGGGTTTTCCTATCTGGGGCCTTCGACCGAGGTGATTAATTCCGGCGGGCCGGTGGGTGCCTGGTTCTCGGATGTCTTCTTCCATCTGTTCGGCTATTTTGCCTACCTCCTCCCCATCATGTTGAGCTGGAGCGCGGTGTTGGTTTTCAAACGGCGCAATCCGGACGACACAGTCAATATAAATCTGGTGCTGGTACGCTGGCTGGGCTTTTTTATCACCCTGGCGTCAGGCTGTGCCCTGGCAACCCTTTACACCGGTCACCTGGGGACTGGGTTACCCACGGGCGCGGGTGGCATACTGGGCAATTCCCTGGGCCATCTCTTTGAGGCGATTTTCAGCCGTTCCGGTGGCAGTCTGTTGCTGTTGGCCCTGTTTCTGAGTGGCTTCACCCTGTTTACCGGGGTCTCCTGGTTTACCGTGATGGATCTGATCGGTGGGATGGTGCTGGGTGGCCTGCGGCGCGGAGGTTACCTGATCAGCCAGCTGCGCGAGAGACTGGCCGCCAACAAGGCGCGTCAGGAACGCATCAAGCTGGTGAAGAGAGAGCAGAAGCGGGTGAGCAAGCGCAAGCAGCCCAAGATAGAGCCGGTCATCAAGGCGCCCAAGTCGAGCGAGAGGGTAGAGAAGGAGCGACAGGTACCCCTGTTCGATGTCGATCCCAACAGTGTCTTGCCGCCGCTGGCCCTGCTGGACCCGGCCAAGCAGTCGGTACAGAGCTATTCGGAAGAGGCCCTGCAGGCCATGTCACGCCTGGTGGAGCTGAAATTCGCCGATTTCGGCATCGAGGTGCAGGTGGTGGCCGTGCATCCGGGGCCGGTGGTGACCCTGTTCGAGCTGCAGCTGGCCGCCGGCACCAAGGTCAGCAAGATCACCGGCCTGGCCAAGGATCTGGCCCGTGCCCTCTCCACCATTGCGGTGCGGGTGGTGGAGGTGATCCCCGGTAAGTCGGTGATCGGTCTGGAGATCCCCAACGAATACCGGGAGATGGTCTTCCTAAGCGAGGTCCTGCAGTCAGAGGTCTATGAGTCCGCCAAGTCGCCCCTTACCCTGGCTCTGGGCAAGGATATCGCCGGTAATCCGATGTGCGCCGATCTGGGCCGGATGCCCCATGCGCTGATCGCCGGCACCACCGGCTCAGGTAAGTCGGTGGCGATCAATGCGATGATCCTGAGTCTGCTCTATAAATCGAAGCCGGACCAGGTGCGCATGATCATGGTAGACCCGAAGATGCTGGAGCTTTCTGTGTATGAGGGCATTCCTCACCTGCTCACCCCGGTGGTCACCGACATGCAGGAGGCGGGCAACGCCCTGCGCTGGTGCGTGGGGGAGATGGAGCGCCGCTACCGTCTGATGGCCGCTCTGGGGGTGCGCAACATTGCCGGCTATAACCGTAAGGTTAAGGAGGCGATCAAGCAGGGAGAGCCCTTGAAGGACCCGCTGTTTCAACCCGAATCCGATGCGATTATCGAGGCCATGGCCCATCCGACCCTGGAACCTCTGCCCTATATCGTGGTCATTATCGATGAGCTGGCGGACATGATGATGGTGGCCCGCAAGAAGGTGGAGGAGCTGATCGCCCGCCTGGCACAGAAGGCCCGCGCCTCCGGCATCCATCTGATCCTCGCCACCCAGCGCCCCTCGGTGGACGTGATCACCGGCCTGATCAAGGCCAACATCCCGACTCGGATCGCCTTTCAGGTCTCCTCCCGTATCGACTCCAGGACCATTCTGGAGCAGATGGGGGCCGAACATCTGCTGGGTCACGGCGACATGCTCTATATGGGGCCGGGCAGCAATA
>JBDLIF010000422.1:0-2153 GCA_039714955.1 Pseudomonadota bacterium
GATCTCGACCTGCACCTTGCCCAACCCATAGGAGTCCTTGAGGGGTATCTCCAGACGCCCGGCGATTGCCCGCGCTTGCTCCAGATCATCCAGTTCCGTCGGGCGAATATCCGGGTTGAAATGCAGGATCGAGCCCTTCACCGTCATGCGCTGAAACGGGCTGCCAAAATCATAGGTTTCACCCTGATAGCTGACCTCGGCGCTACCCAGCACCTCCAGACAGAGCTTGCGCAGCATATCCTCGGTGAGATCCATCAGGTCATGGTAGTCCGCATAGGCCTCATAGAACTCCAGCATGGTGAATTCAGGATTGTGTCGGGTGGAGAGTCCCTCGTTACGGAAGTTGCGGTTGATCTCATAGACCCGCTCGAAGCCACCCACCACCAGCCGTTTGAGATAGAGTTCCGGAGCGATGCGCAGGAACAGATCCATATCCAGGGCATTGTGCTTGGTGGTAAAAGGTCGCGCGGCGGCGCCACCCGGGATCAGCTGCATCATGGGGGTCTCCACCTCCATGAACTGCCTTGCGTTGAGATAGTGGCGGATGAACTGCACGATGCGGGTGCGGGTGCGAAAGGTCTCCCGGGTCGCCTCGTTCATGATCAGATCCACATAGCGCTGACGATAACGCTGCTCCTGGTCCGACAGGCCATGAAATTTTTCCGGCAGGGGACGCAATGCCTTGGTCAGCAGTCTGACGCTGTCGACCTTCACCGACAACTCTCCGGTCTTGGTCTTGAATAGCTGTCCCTCCGCGCCAATGATGTCCCCAATGTCCCACTTCTTGAACTGGCTGTTGTAGACACCCTCTTCCAGGGCATCACGCTGCACAAAGAGCTGCATGCGGCCTGACATGTCCTGCAGATGGGCAAAGCTGGCCTTGCCCATCACCCGGCGGCTCATCATGCGGCCGGCGATACTCACCCGCAGACCCAGGGCCTCCAGCGCTTCAGCCGACTTCTCGCCATACTCCGCATGCAATTCACCGGCCATGCAATCGCGCCGAAAGTCGTTGGGAAAGGCATTGCCATTCTCACGCAGCTGTTCGAGTTTTTCACGCCGCCGGGCGATGAGCTTGTTTTCGTCCTGTACCTGATCGTTCATTACTTCGTGTGCTTCATGGTGCTAATGGTTTCTTACAAACCGCTCTTCAGGCTGGCCTCGATAAACTGATCGAGGGCGCCATCCAGCACGGCCTGGGTGTTGCCGGTCTCCACATTGGTGCGCAGATCCTTGATACGGGAGGCATCCAGTACATAGGAGCGGATCTGGCTACCCCAGCCGATATCGGACTTGGTCTCTTCCAGCTCCTGCTGACTGGCATTACGCTTCTGGACCTCCAGTTCATAGAGCTTGGCCTTCAGCTGTTTCATGGCCGTGGCCTTGTTCTTGTGCTGGGAACGGTCGTTCTGACACTGCACCACCACCCCGGTGGGGTTGTGGGTGATGCGCACCGCCGATTCCGTCCGGTTGACGTGCTGCCCGCCGGCGCCACTGGCACGGTAGACATCGATGCGCAGATCGGCCGGGTTGATCTCGACCTCAATGGAGTCATCGATCTCAGGAGCGACAAAGACCGCCGCGAAGGAGGTATGCCGGCGGTTACCCGAAGCGAAGGGGGACTTGCGCACCAGGCGGTGCACGCCGATCTCGGTACGCAGCCAACCAAACACATAATCCCCTTCAAGGCGGACCGTGGCGCTCTTGATACCCGCCACATCTCCGGCGGACGCCTCGATGATCTCGGTCTTGAAACCATGATGCTCGCCCCAGCGCAGGTACATGCGCAGCAACATCTCGGCCCAGTCCTGGGCCTCGGTGCCACCCGAACCCGCCTGGATATCCAGAAAGGCATTGCAGTGATCCATCTCACCGGAGAACATGCGGCGAAACTCCAGCTCGGAGACCTGCTTTTCATAGGTCTCGAGATCGCCTTCAATGGCGGAAACCGCCGCTTCGTCTCCCTCCTCCGCGGCCATCTCCAGCAGTTCGGCGGCATCGTCCAGACCGCCGAAGAGCTCCTCGAGGGTCAGCACCACCGTCTCCAGGCTGGAGCGTTCCCGCCCGAGGGCCTGGGCCCGTTCCCGATCGCTCCAGATCTCCGGGTCTTCAAGTTCCCGCAAGACCTCGGTCAGGCGCTCTTGCTTCTCCTC
>JBDLIF010000423.1:0-2152 GCA_039714955.1 Pseudomonadota bacterium
TGCGGCCTCCCTCTTCGATATGCAGCAGATCCTCCCGCTGGCCGTAACCCTGTTTCACCGCCCACTGGGCACCACCGCTCAGCATCGCATCCATCTCACGATCCCGCAGACGGATGTTGCCGGTGCTGCCGAGGCCGGCCGGGACCATCTGGAACAGGCTGTCCGCCAGCCGATCCCTGGTTGCCTCGATATCATCATGTGAGAGTCCGGTATGCAGCGATCTGACACCGCAGGAGATATCGAAACCCACCCCGCCGGCGGAGACCACGCCCCCCTGAGTCGGATCGAAGGCCGCCACCCCGCCGATGGGAAAGCCATAGCCCCAGTGGGCATCGGGCATGGCATAGGAGGCCTGCACTATACCCGGCAGACTGGCCACATTGGCGGCCTGTTCGAAGACCTTGTCATCCATCTCACTGATGAGCTGGGCACTGGCATAGATGATGACGGGCACCTGCATCCTGCCCTTGGGGGGGATCTCCCATGCATACTCACTCCGCTGGATCGGTTTCAATGATCGTATGTTTGATTTCTTCACTGGCTACACGTCCACCACACACTGGGCAATCCAAAAACCCTCAATATTATCGACATAGAGTTCGGTATAGGTCGCACCCTTGATCTCTACCACCGGTTTGTGGCGAGACAGCTCGATGGGTTCACCCCAGGCAGTGGCGTTCAGTTCACCCCCACTTATCTCTATCTCAAAGCGGCTGAACAGCATCTTACGGGTGGCCATCTCGTAGATCAGGGCATTGAGCCAGTCGGTAAGGAGCAGTTCCCGGTCTGGTGCATCGCAACGGATCGGGACGGCTATCCTGGCGGAAACAATGGCCGGGTCGGTGATAACCGCGGTCAGTGCCATAGCTGTCTGCTCGAAGGCTGTCGCCAGGGTGTCGCCGCAACCTCTTACCCCGATATCCGCCTGATGGTGAAAATGTTCCCAGTGGCTCATCTGTATTTAAACTATGGCTCAGATTCAGGTCTCATCACTGAAATGCCCGTGTCGTACACCCTGCATCAGGGTCTGGAACTGGTCCGCACGGACCTTGATGAGCTGTTGGTGATCGCCCGCCTCAAAATAGACATGGGCCAGGCTGCTGAGGGACTCGTCCAGTATCGTCTGCACCCCGTAGGCCTCACCCAGGGGTGGCACAGCGCCGGGATCGCAGTCACTGAAAAGCCGATCGATCTCGCCCTCCGCCGCCAGTTTCAGCTCCCTGCCGAGGTCAGCCTTGAGTCGGCGGAAATCCACCCATTGACTCGCCGGGATGACCGCCAGCAGATAGCCCTCACTATCCTTGAGCAGTACACCCTTGGCGATATGATCTTCCGGAATATGGGCGGCAAAGGCGCTCTCCGCGCTGGAGTAGCTCTTCGGATGCGCCACTGACTCATATTCGATGTGGAGCTCCGTGAGAATATTCATTACTGATGCGGCAACGGTCATGATGACACCTCCCATTTTACGAAGGGGATACCTTGAAGATAGATCAATCACTGATGATGTGCAGAAGACCGGTGAATTTGAGTAGAATGCGCGGCCATGCACTACACATACGAAGACCTCCAACGCCTGTTCAATGCCGATGTCCTGGAAGATGCCAGCTACTATCTGGACCAAGGCCTGGTGGCGCTGCCCGATATCCGGCAAGATGGCCGGCTGATTACCTCGCTTATCCAGTCTCCAGGCAGACAGCCTTACCGGGTCTATATCCGGATCGAGAATAAGAGCGCTCCGCCTCCCATCATCCACGGCGAGTGTAGCTGCTCCAGCCGGGGTAACTGCGAACATGTTGCGGCGGTACTGCTGCGAGCACTGGAAGAGGAGGAGGGCCTGCAGGGTGATGCATTGGATCAGGCGATGCATGGAATAGCTTCGGAAACGCTCGAGCGGGACCACTATCCAGATGAGGTAAAACAGCGCCTGCTCTACCTGCTGCTGCCCGAGGAGGGAACAGATGCGGGGGTCGCCCTGCAGACCGTGAGCGCCAGGCATCTCAAGACCGGTGGTTTTGGCAGTCTGCGGGACTACCAGCCTGAGTGGGCAACAAGAGGGCGCCCCCCGCGCTTCCTGCTCGAGATGGATCGTCAGCTGCTGGCGGAACTGGACAGGATAGAGCCGGAGTCGTTCACCACAAGCCCGGCCCAT
>JBDLIF010000424.1:0-2109 GCA_039714955.1 Pseudomonadota bacterium
CACAGGGGTTTATTCTACTAAATGGCTCAAGGTCCATATCCACATTAAATGCCAGACCATGAAAACTGCAGCCTTTGCGCACGCGCAAACCCAGGGCCGGGCGTTGAAGGCGCTCAACAGGATACCGGTATAGACGCCCAGGGCCACCGCCGAAGGTATCGCGACAACGGCGATGGCGCGCCTGAAGCGATAGGCCAGATCGAGCACCCAGCTGCCCAGGCGGAAACGATCCACCAGTTCCGCGGCCAGCGGATAGCCCGGCCGCAGGGTGGAGAGGATCTGCAGGATGGAGACCGGGTAGATGATGATCAGGACCCAGGCGCCCCAGGACATGGGTGAGCTGGGTTCGAAGGTGGTGTAAAAGCGGAACACATAGAGCTTGTGTTCGAGATCGAGAAACAGGGTGGTCATGCCCAATGATAGGGCGATCGGCCCCCACAGGGAGAGACTGTCGGCGGAGAAGCTCTTTTCTCCATCCCGCTGCTTCAACAGCGCCAGCGCGGCGAAGATGATGATGCCGGCGGTGAGACCGCCAAAAAAGAGGTAGACCGAGATCTCCCAGGTCCAGATGCCCAGGGATGGATCGACCTTCGGGTTGAATCGGGGGGTGACCAGGAGTTCTTCCAGCATGCCGGTTCTCAGATCAGATAGTAGACATTGGGCTGATTACCGGTCTCCGGCATCAGGGTTTTGTGACTGCGTGTTTGCAGCAGACGGCTCACCTTGCTGCCCGGATCGTCGAGGATGCCGAAATGCATGCAGCGGGTCGGGCAGGTGGAGACACAGGCCGGATCCAGGCCCTGCGCCAACCGGTGGTGACAGAAGGTGCATTTGTCCACATAACCCTCCGGGTGCATGATCAGGCGCGCATCGTAGGGACAGGCGGCGATACAGGCCTTGCAGCCGGTGCATTTGTTGGCATCCACCAGCACGATATTGGTATCCCGCCAGTGTTGGCTGGCGCCGGTCGGACACATGCTTACACAGGTCGCATGGGAACAGTGGTTACAGCGCTCGGAGCGAAATTCGGTCTTGAGTTCCGGATAGCTGCCGCTGGTAGCCTCCACGATCCAGTCCCGGTTCAGGCCCGCGGGCACCTTGTTCTCGGTCTTGCAGGCCACCACGCAATCCCCGCAACCAATGCAGAGCCGGGTATCGATCACCATTGCATATCGAACTGTCATCTATGCCTTCCCCGACTCTTGGACAAAGGTAACGAAATTGCCACGCATCCCGGTGGCGCCCATGATCGGGTCGATCAGCAGCCGGCTCATCAGCTCGGAATCATCCGCGCCGGCCCCATGGTTCAACCGCATCTTCGGGGAGCGCTGGCCGAAGCCATGGGCCATGAAGACCGCATTCGGTCCGGTCCGCTCGGTAACCCGCACCCTGACCGGATTACTGACGATGCCGTCCTGGTTCCGCAGGCGGACATAGGCACCGCTCTCCAGCTTCCACTGTTTGGCGACCAGGGGGTTGACCCAAAGCGTGTTCTCCGGTGCCAGCTGAAACAGCAGCGGATTATTGGTAGTGCGTCCGAAGGTATGCGCCGGCATGCGTCCGTAGTTGAGCCGGTAGTAGTCCTCGGGCGGCTCCTGCGGCTGGGTGAAACGGGGCAAGGGATCGACCCCGGCATCCGCCAGCTCCTGGGAGTAGAGTTCGATCTTGCCGCTGGGGGTCCAGAAGCGCCTGGGCTCGGCGGTCCCGAAATAGAGCGGACTCTTACGGGGAAACGGCTTGACACCGAGCCGCTGCATCTCCTCCAGTGAGCTGCCCACCTGTTTCAGCTGCCAGTCGAGCACTTCGCTGTAATCCTGCCAGGGATAATACTTTTCCAGGCCCAGCGCCAGGCCGATCTTGCGCGCGATCCACCAGCCCGGCTTGCTCTGGTAGCGGGGTTCGAAGGCCGGCATCCGCAACGCCAGGGACGGCACCCGAGCACCCGAGTTGCGCAACACGTCGTAGCGTTCCAGATAGGTACACTCGGGCAGGATGATATCCGCATAACCGGTGATCTCCGCCGGCATGGTGTCCACCACCACGATGAGTTCGAGGGATTCCGCCGCCTCCCTGAGTTTGGGCCGGATACCCGGGATCGAGGAGGGCAGA
>JBDLIF010000425.1:0-2031 GCA_039714955.1 Pseudomonadota bacterium
ACGCTATCCAGCAGCAAAACCAGGCCCGAGAAAAGAAACAAGGTCAGGGTATGCCCCATACCCCAGACCATTCCCTGACGAGCCGTATCTCCCAGCGAACGACTCTGGGTCGCCAGGGACGCTACGGCCGCCACATGATCCGCCTCCATGGCATGTTGCAGCCCAATCAACAGACCCAACAATAGAACAGCTGTCATATTCCGCGCTCCATTCTCTCTCCAAACAGTCATACCTGGGTTGGTGCTACAATCTACACTAACAATATTCTGGACCTACCCCATGAAGCTAGCAAGCCTCTTCCCCGCCGAGGTTGTTACTGTTACCGCCACGCCTGAGATGTGGTCAACGCCGGTTTTTCCGGAAGAGGAGGCGTTGATCAGCCAGGCCTTGGAAAAACGTCAGCGGGAGTTTCGGGCCGGGCGTCACTGCGCCCATGCCGCCTTGGAAAGATTGGGTCATCCAATAGGACCCATTCTACGTGACCCCAAGCGTGCTCCATTATGGCCGAAGGGTTACCTGGGGAGTATCTCACACTGCAGGGACTTCTGCCTGGCAGTCTGTTCTCCGACTGGTGTCATCAAGGGCTTGGGAGTGGATGTGGAGCCATTGGCGCCTCTTAAGCCGGGCATCTGCAACTATATTCAGACCGAGGCTGAATCTAGCTTCATGCAGCTAAATCCAGACCTGCCGGAGAGGCTGATCTTCAGCGCCAAGGAGAGCCTCTACAAATGTCTCTACCCGCTGGTTAAGGATTTTTTCGGTTTTCACTCAGTTGAGCTTCGACTGGACAGAATCAAGCAACAATTTACCTTTGCCCCAACGGCAAAATTACAGATCACTCTTCCCGAGGATCTTGCTATCCACGGAAATTATCTGATAACAAAAAATCATTTGTTGACGAGTTGTTATTTGACGAATTGAAAGACTATTCGGCCAGCATGGAAATGCTCTGGGCGGTCCATCTATCACCACCCAGGGAGGGCTTACCCATACTGTTCCAAAGATTGGCCATCTGATCAAAGGAGATTGAATTCATCTTCAACTCATTTACCTCACGCCGCAGGGCACTTGTGTAGCACCCCTTACCCACCAGTGCGATGAGTCTGGCATAATCGACTTCCATCGAAAACTGCTCGGCCAGCATCTCCATCACATCTTCCATCTGATGGGATTCAAGCAACTCGGCGGCGGTGGCTGATAGTGCTTCATCCTCCGCCATCTTTAAATCCACCAGTGCCATTTCAATACTGCCACGGGATTGAGTGCGGTCTTCCCAGTTTTCCACAGCGGATTTGACATGGGATGAAACCTGATGAGGATAGTAATGCATCAACCGTTCCAAATGCGCTACCGCCTTGTCGGCGATCTCCAGGAACCTTGTTTGATCCACCATATTTCTTGCTCTTGAAATTTTTATCGTTAGTATGGTTACGGCTCAGACAGCTGTTTCTTTAACCGGAAACTCGTTCGATAAATCACCATTGACCGCCTCCATGTATACTGTCACCAAAGAGATCCACTTCTGCTATGGCCACCGCCTGCTCAATCACAAAGGCAAGTGCCGGCATCTGCATGGTCACAATGCAACCGCCGTAATCCGACTGGAGTCGATGGTTCTCGATGAGCTGGGAATGGTCTGTGATTTCAGCGATATCGGGGACTACGCAAAGGCCTGGATAGACGCCGAACTCGACCACATCATGCTGATGCATAAGGACGACCCGCTGCTTCCCAGCCTCAAGCAGGCTGGTGAGCGGGTATATATCATGGAGCAGAACCCCACCGCCGAGAATATCGCAAGGCTGATCTTCGATCATGTAGCCAATGGAGGCTATCCGGTCGTCGAAGTGGCTATATATGAGACCGCCAGCGCCCTGGCCAGCTATCGTCGAAATTGATGATTCATGCGTAACTATTCAGCTTCATCACAAGTCAGCTTCATCACAAGCTCGTCACTGCTTTCAGGTATTTCTTAAAGAAGTCGCCGTGAATACGTCCATGTAGGCTTGACTGCAGCATCCATGCTGCAGA
>JBDLIF010000426.1:0-2020 GCA_039714955.1 Pseudomonadota bacterium
GGGACTTCATGGACGGTTGCAAGCCATGGCAGCCGAACCTGCTCTCCGCCACATCCACCCTCGAGATGGGTATAGACATCGGTGACCTATCCTCCTTGTTGCTCTGCTCCGTGCCGCCGGCACAGGCCAACTACCTGCAACGGATCGGCAGGGCTGGGCGACGGGATGGCAACGCCTTCAGCCTGACTCTGGCGGCGGGCGTTCCCCACGACCTCTATTTCTACGCCGATCCCTTGCAGATGATCGCGGGCCGCATCGAGCCGCCGGGCGTGTTCCTCAATGCCTCGGCGGTAATTTCTCGCCAGCTGACTGCCTATTGCATGGATCGCTGGGTAGCAACCGGGCTGCAGGATGATGCCATTCCCCGCACGCTCAAGCCGGTATTGGACAGTGTCAAAAAGGGGGAGATCCATCACTTTCCCTTTAACTTTATCGCTTTTGTTAAGGGACACGCGCTGCCTATGCTGGATGGGTTCTTTGACCTGTTTCAAGGGGAACTGACGGACGCTACCAAGGAGACGCTGCGGCAGTTTATCCTGGGTGAGGGTGTGAACGATGGTCTGGAGATGCGGCTGGTCAAACGGCTGCATGAGATGGTGATCGAGCGGGACGGTTTCAAAAAGCAGATCGATCAGTTGAAACGACATCTTGACAGACTGGTGAAACAGCCGAAGGACGAAGCAACCCTCGAGGAAATAGAGGAGGTGGAGCGGGAACGCGCTGCCTTACAGGCCATGCTTCGGCGCTTGAATGGACGCCAGGCACTCAATTTTCTCACCGACGAGGGGGTGATTCCCAACTATGCCTTCCCCGAAGAGGGCGTGACTTTGCGCTCAGTGATCTATCGGCGCAAACAGGCAGTACAGGAAGGCGAAAGACAGTACGAGAACCTGGTGTACGAATACGAACGGCCTGGCGCCGCGGCGATCAGTGAGCTGGTGCCGAAGAACCATTTCTATGCCGGAGGGCGTCAGGTTGCTATTTCCCAGGTGGATGTAGAGTTATCAGAGCTTGAATCCTGGCGCTTCTGCCCGAGCTGCGCCTTCGCTCGCCAGCATACCGGTCAGGACAATACCTTGGAGTGCCCCCGTTGCGGCGATCCCATGTGGGCAGACAGTGGTCAGTCCACCACCATGTTGCGTCTGAAACAGGTAATGGCCAACACCAGTGACCGGGAGAGTCGCATCGGGGATGATAGTGATGATAGGGACTCGCGATTCTTTAACAAGCAGATGCTTGTAGATATCAACCCACAGGGTGTCGGTCCCGCTTATCGTATTGTCAGTGATGAACGACCCTTTGGTTTCGAGTTCGTGCGTTGCGCCACGTTTCGCGAGATCAATTTTGGTGAATACGGTCTGGGTGCGGAGACCTCCATTGCGGGGGAACTGTTGGCCCGCACCGGATTCTCCCTGTGTAAACATTGCGGTACCGTGCAAGCGGGTGCGAGTGGGTCGCAAAAACATGCCTACAGCTGTCAAGTGGGTAGGAAGCGGCCGGATGATGAGGAGAACCTGGTAGACTGTCTCTATCTCTACCGGGAATTCACCTCTGAAGCGTTACGCATACTGCTCCCGGTCTTCGTCAACGAAGGGGCGGATCAGCCACTCAACTCGTTTATCGCCGCCCTCCAATTGGGGCTCAAGCTCAAATTTGGTGGTCAGGTAGATCACCTGCGGGTGATGACGTACTCCGAGCCGGTGGCGGAGAGTGACAGCAGACGGCGCTATCTGATGCTGTATGACTCTGTTCCTGGAGGTACTGGATATCTCCAGGATCTGATGCAGTCACCGCAGACGCTGGTTGAGGTGTTTCGTCTGGCCTATGAACGGATGACAGCCTGTAGCTGCAACCAGGAAGCGGATAAGGACGGCTGTTATCGCTGCCTTTACGCCTATAAAAACAGCTACGGCATGGAAAGCACCTCCAGAACGACCGCGGTGGAGATGTTGGGGATGATTCTGGACAGTGCAGATCGCTTCGAAACCATCAAAAGCATCGACGACATTCAGGTCAACCC
>JBDLIF010000427.1:0-1963 GCA_039714955.1 Pseudomonadota bacterium
AGTTTGCTACCTGGGGTACTGCAGACCTTCACCTGGAACGCGGCTAGTTCCAGGTCACGCTTGAGGCCGTCATCGGCCCACGACAGGTAGGAGGCAGCTTCCGACCCGTAGCCGACAGAAGACCTGCCGGGGCAATGGCACCCGAGCTAACCGGTGTGACTGCGACGCCAGCGGGTCAGGAGCGCGATGTGTCGCGTTGCCAGCCAACTTGCAGGCCGGGGCCAGCCATCGCGCTCGAGTGCGTGCATGACAAGGTGCTGCATGCTGCGCCTCTTGATATCGGGTTGCAGAAAAATACCTTCGTCGTAGCAGAGAACACAATAGTGAGGGCTAGGCGTACCATCGGCCTCGTGGCCGCGCTGAAGCCCTCTCTCCGACATCGGCATCCCACAACTTTGGCACAGATGAAAGGACATCTCGACCAGCCCTAGCTGAGGCGGGCAAACGTGTTGGCCGCGGCGATTTTCTGGCGCACTCCGGCTGTTCGTTCCGACAGAGCTATTTCTGTTGAGAGATTGCGAACTGCGCCATCGTGCACTTGTTTGGTCCAGCATTACCACTTGCAGGCCAGCTTTTCGGCAGACTTACATCCGTGCAGCCGCCTCGCGCGGTTGTCAACATCTCCCGAGCTTTGTCAGGGATCATTGGACCATGGTCGTGGAGGGCAAAGTGGATTTCAGCCCCTGTTGGATTCATTAGTCCGTTACCCAACCAAGAATATTCGAGTGGGCCTGCTGGTACGAAGGTCCGGAAAGTGGCGGTGCCATCGGCTGCAGCAACAACCCCGTCTCCATAGGTGACGTCCGAACTGACCGCTTCCGCGCGCTTCATTACGTCCTTGCCGGTGCAATGATCAGCATCTTTCAATTCGCACGCTTTAGGCTTGTTCATGATGGCGACCCACAGCGTGTAGATGTGACCGGGGTTGAGATTCTTTGTTGTGAAACTCCCGGCTACGCCAGCGTCAGTCGAGACCAGGACTGCGTTAGCACCATCAACGACGTTCTCAGCTCCTGTCATCCGATGAGTTTTGATCTCGGCCTCGTAAGTGCCAGCATAGGCGCCCGACGAAAAGAGAGAGAACCCGGCAAAATATAGAACCAGTGCTTTGCGCATACTGAGCCTCCGACTTGCGGAGATTGCTGACGATAAGTTTAGACAGAATGAACAGCCTAGATATCGAATATAAAGCGTTTAACCTTCTACGCGTCTTCGAGTTGGATGACGCATGCTAGCAAAGATTCTTTCCCGTTTGACTATTGAGCACAAGCGATCCGTGATCCGGCGCTCAGTCTGTCGGTGAACGGCGTCGTCGCCCTCCAATTAATCATAGTACTGGCGAACATTCTAATAGAGCAGATTGCCCCGCGCGTGTTTTGGACGATAGTAGGCCGTGTGAAGCATTGCCTCCCTGCAACCCAACTCACTGTCCTCAATTGCGGTGGAATGGGCTTGGTAGCCTGTGTCTCTTATGACCGCTTTCGCGGCATTCCTGCCCTCCAGGTGCGCTCTCCGGACCGTCTGAAGCAGGTTCCTTAACGGGTCGATACGCTGGGAATCGTGGATTGCGGAACCGCTGCAGTCCGTTATCCGGGCTCAGCAGTCCTGTTACGACTGTTTTCGGCTCGATCACCGCGGCCGCATACGCCGCCGCTGATGCAACCGTCAGCGAAGAAGGGTCTCGCCGAGCGCACCGGCCCGGGCGATGCGTGCAGCCCCCCAGGCCGGCTCCCCGTGGCGGGCGCTGCTGACCGGGATGCCAAGGGTTCTGCGCCGGATCCGTGACCAGGCCCGGTTGGCGGCGCCGCCACCGATGGTGATTACCCGCCGCGGGGGAGGGCAGCCGAGGTTTTCAAGACGATCGTAGGCCGCCTTCTCGATGGCGGCGATGCCTTCCAGCATGCCCTGGAAGAATTGCTCGGGCGCAGCCGGCCGGGGTTCCAGCCGGGGCGGGAAATCGGGG
>JBDLIF010000428.1:0-1889 GCA_039714955.1 Pseudomonadota bacterium
GCTACGGCAGCGACACGGGAAGCAACCTTCATCAGCTGATCAGCCGGGTGCTGTCCGAGACCGACCTCCCCCGCCTGCGGGTCGGCTCCCTGGAGCCCTGGGATCTGCCGGAAGGCATCTGGGAACTGTTCCAGAACCCCCGCCTCATGCCTCACCTCCATCTGCCCCTGCAGAGTGGTTCGGACCGGGTGCTGCGGCGCATGGCCCGCCGTTGCCGTACTGACGAATACCGCCGTCTCATCGAACAGGCCCGCATGCAGGTGAAAGACTTCAACATCACCACCGACATCATCGTCGGCTTCCCCGGTGAAACTGACGAGGAGTGGCGGCAGACCCTGAACTTTGTCGAGGAGATCGGCTTTGGCCACCTGCATATCTTTGCCTATTCACCCCGCAGTGGCACCAAGGCCGCACAGCTGATCAACCCGGTTAGCCGGGAGATCAAGCGCCTGCGTAGCGAGACCCTGCATGAGTTGGGTGGAAGGATGAAGCGAGAAACGCTGCAACGCTATCTGGGCAGAACCTTCCCCGTGCTGGTGGAGGGTTCAAGGGAAACCGGTTGGAGCGGATACACCCCCAACTACCTGCGGCTTGCCATAGAGGAGTGTGGCGGAGCGGACCTGAGGAACAGGATCATCGATATCAAGTTGGCAAGACTAAGCCAAAATGAAGCTTTGCTAGTTGGCAGACCAGTAGCTTGATTCTACATATGATCAGAGACCTATACGCACATCTCAGGATCTTCATCGATTCTCATGCGTTGACTCCTGATGGTCAGAAAACCTGGAGTCTGCGAAAGCGGCTGTGGGTCAGCGATCACATCTTCCGCGGATCGATGGCTACCCTCAAATAGCCTGAGCATGCCAGCATGGACGCAGGTAGTAGAGCAACGCAGGAGCAGTTGCCGAGGATGTGGTCGTAATCGGAATCAGGCGATAATATATCGGACATGAAAACTGTATCACTAGTTCTTGGCAGCGGCGGAGCCCGTGGTTTAGCTCATATTGGGGTAATTCATTGGCTTGAAGAAAATGATTACACAATAGAATCCATTTCCGGATGTTCCATGGGCGCCCTCATCGGTGGAATATATGCCGCTGGAAAAATGGATGAATTCGAGCATTGGGTGCGTGCCATCACGAAATTGGACATCGTAACGCTACTAGATATCTCATGGAGTAAAAGTGGCCTTGTTAAAGGTGACAAGATTATTAACAGTTTAGTCGAGTTGGTGGGCAATCAATTAATCGAGAATCTTCCCATTCGTTTTACTGCTATTGCCGCTGACGTAAGCAATGAGAAAGAAATCTGGATAAACTCTGGAAGTCTATTTGATGCTATACGGGCATCTATATCCTTACCTCTGTTTTTTACGCCTTATAATCACAAAGGCATCAACCTTATAGATGGTGGCGTTTTGAACCCAGTCCCCATTGCCCCAACGTTCAGCGATGACACTCAGATGACAATTGCTGTTAATCTCGGCGGCACAATAGAGAGCAATCAAGCATCAAATGACAGACAAGAAGCTTCTTCGGAAGAGTTGTCAGCATTTCATGAAAAGATCGGCGGCTATATCAAGCGCCTGCAAAAAAACATTTACAAACATAGCGAACTGGATTTGGGCTTTTATGACATCGCCAATCAGGCATTCGATGCTATGCAGAGCACTATAGCGAGACAGAAACTTGCAGCATATCCGCCAGATTACACAATTGAAATTGCCAGAAACGCATGTGGGACCTTAGAATTTGATCGTGCGGATGAAATGATAGCTCTCGGTTATAGTAAAGCTCAGGAGAGTCTCTCTTAAGAACACTTAGGCAAATGGAATCACTGATTAAAGCTGGTGGCTTATACAATAAAGTCGCCACCAGGATTGAATCAAC
>JBDLIF010000429.1:0-1872 GCA_039714955.1 Pseudomonadota bacterium
TTATTCTTCTGCTGCCTGCTGTTCTCACCCCTGCATCTACTCGCTGCTGACACGGGCGGGTTGATTAGCGCGCTGACCAGTCAGCTCGGTGTCAGTCAAGAACAGGCCTCCGGGGGTATCGGAGCCCTACTGGGCTCCGCCCAAAGCAGCATGGGTGATGACAAATACGGCAATCTGCTCTCCATGGTCCCGAGTCTGACTGGCTTGGCAAGTGATGCTGGTGGCTCCTCTTCCAGTTCCGGTTTGCTTGGAGCGGCCGGCTCCATGTTGGGTGGTGCCGGTGGTAGTATGGACCAGGCGGCTCAGTTGATGGAAACATTCAATGGTCTGGGACTGGATTCCGACATGCTTGGCAAGTTCACCCAGATTGCACTGGACTATGTGAAGGGTGAGGGTGGCGTCCAGGCGATGGAGCTGCTGCAGGGCGCATTGCAATTTTAATATAAGACAATCCATGCTCGGCATCCTGGGCGGAACATTCGATCCGATCCATTTTGGACATCTGCGTACCGCATTGGATGTGATGCAGGCTGTCGGCCTGGATGAGGTGCGGTTCATCCCACTGCACCAGCCGGTGCACCGAGCGCAACCCAAGGCCTCAGGTGAGCTGCGCCTGCGCATGCTGCAGCTCGCAATCGATGGCCAACCCGGTTTCAGTGTCGATGATCGGGAGCTGAAGCGCCATGGGGCGTCCTACATGGTGGATACCCTGGCCTCGTTGCGTGAGGAATTGGGCGGCAGGCCGATCTGCCTGATCCTGGGGGGCGATGCCTTCAGCCATTTTCTCGGCTGGCATCGGCCTCGGCAGATACTCAGGTTGGCGCATCTGGTCGTGATGCAGCGCCCCGGCCACGGGGAGATTCACGACCCTGCGCTTCTACAGCTGCTCGAATCCCAGCAGATCCAGGTCCCCACGGAGTTGATGAGAGCAGCGGCTGGCCAGATCTATTTTCAACCCGTGACTCAACTGGAGATCTCCTCTACCCAGATTCGCGCGCTTATCGCAGCGGGAAAAAGCCCCCATTATCTGTTGCCTGAATCTGTCATGAAACAGATCGAGGCGGCAGGCCTCTATCGCCCAATAACGTCTTTCACCTAATATTCAGTTATCATATTCAGTATTACAAGCGGTCGACGGCCGTTTATTGGGCTCAACGTTGAAACATAGGATCAGATGGAGATAGCAGCACTTAAAGACCTTGTCATCAATACCCTGGATGATATGAAGGCCAAAGATATCGTGGTGTTGGACGTACGTAACAAGACCAGTATCACCGATATTATGGTGGTGGCCAGCGGCACCTCGGACCGGCATGTGAAGGCGATCGCCGAGACGGTTGCCTTCAAGGCCAAACAGGCCGGAGAGACCCCCTTGGGCAGTGAAGGTTTGCAGGAGGGCGAATGGGCCCTGGTGGACCTGAATGGGGTAGTGGTGCACGTAATGATGCCCAAGGTACGGGACTTCTACCACCTGGAAAGACTCTGGTCGATGGACACCCCGGTGCCGCTGAGTGAGCACCTGAAGGAGGGGGGCTGATTTCCAGCCTGCCCCCGCAGGCTGATCATGGATCGCTTCGACCGCATCTTCGAACTCAACCGTATACTCCGCTCCGCGCGTTATCCGGTCTCTCGCCAGTCTCTGGAAGAGGCGCTGGAGTGCTCCCGCGCCACCGTCAAGCGTCTCATCGAGGAGATGCGTCTCTACCTCAATGCACCGATCGTCTTCGACCGTAAGCTCAACGGCTATCGCTATGAAGCGGCGGCAGGGGAGATGTATGAGTTGCCCGGGCTCTGGTTCAATGCCTCCGAACTGCAGGCCCTGCTGAGTATGCAGCAGCTGCTCGAGCAGGTTCGGCCAGGATTGCTCGACAG
>JBDLIF010000430.1:0-1853 GCA_039714955.1 Pseudomonadota bacterium
GTGTTTGCCGGTGTGCATATTCTGCCGTTTTTTCCCTACAGTTCCGATGACGGCTTTTCAGTCATCGATTACCGGCAGGTAGACCCGGCCCTTGGCTCTTGGGAAGATATTGAGCGTATAGGCGGGGACTTCCGTCTCATGGCCGACCTGGTGCTCAATCATGTGTCCAGCCGGTCCCAATGGTATGAGGAGTATATAGGCGGCATTGCCCCGGCCCGAGACTATTTTATCGAGGTAGAGCCGGAAACCGATCTGTCGGCCGTAGTCCGACCGCGGACCAGCCCGTTGCTTAGCCCGGCCTATACCGTCTATGGCAAGCGGCAGGTGTGGACGACCTTCAGCGCCGACCAGGTGGACCTGAATCTGGCCAATCCCGATGTGCTTCTGGAGCTTCTTGATATTCTTCTGGGGTATATTGCCCACGGTACCCGGATTGTGCGCCTGGATGCTATTGCCTATTTGTGGAAGGAGATCGGCACCCCCTGCATTAACCTGCCCCAGACCCATGATGTTGTCAAACTGATGCGGCTGGTGGTGGATGACGTCACCCCGGGCACGATTTTGCTGACCGAGACCAACCTGCCCCATGACCAGAACATCAGCTATTTCGGCGACGGTGACGAGGCGCACCTGGTATATCAGTTCAGCCTGCCGCCACTGCTGCTGCATACCCTGCAGTCAGGTTCGGCCGAGCATCTGCGGCAGTGGGCTACAGACCTTGCCCCACCGCCTGTCGGCTGCAGTTTTTTGAACTTCACCGCCTCCCATGACGGTATCGGTGTTCGACCGCTGGAGGGACTGCTCAGTGACGAGGAGATTGGCCTGGTGGTACAGAGGGTTGTGGATTGCGGCGGGCTTGTTTCAAGCCGTCAGGCAGAAGATGGTGCGGAGCAGCCCTACGAACTGAATATCACCTGGTTTGACGCCATGGCTGATCCCGGTCGCCCGGACGATATGGACCGGCAGATCCGCCGCTTTCTCTGCTCCCAGATGATCATGCTCAGCCTGCGCGGCATCCCTGCAATCTATTTTCACAGCCTCACCGCAACCCGCAATAACCATGACGGTGTGGCCGAGACCGAACAGAACCGAACCATTAACCGTGGCCGCTGGCATGACGATGAACTGCGCTCCCTGCTGGACCAGGAGGATTCCACAACGGCCAGGGTCTTTCACGCCTATATCGATCTGCTGGCAACGCGTCGGGAGCATCCGGCCTTTCATCCCGATGCACCGCAGCAGGTCCTCGAACTGCCTGACGCCCTGTTCGGCGTTGTCCGCACCGCAGCCGACTCCGGCAGGGTTATCTGTCTGCATAATGTATCCGCAGAGGAGCAGCATGTACGCCTTGACAGCCTGGCAGAGGAACTGACAGGGCACGGACCGGCCCACGATCTTATATCCGGCAGCGGGGTTGAGGATACAGTGATGCTGGCACCCTATCAATGCTGTTGGTTAACGTAAAAAAATTGGAAGGGAAAATGACCCATATCACAGAAGAGGAATTTGTCCAGGTTACCGATCACCGGCCATGGGGCAGGTTTACCATTCTGGCTGACGAGGATGATCACAAGGTAAAACGAATCACCGTTGCCCCGGGCCGGCGGCTTTCCCTGCAGCGCCACAACCATCGGCGGGAGCACTGGTTGATTATCAGCGGCCGGGCCACGGTAACCCTTGATGATGTCCTGCTGAAACTGGGGCCTGGTGACTCGATTGATATCGCCCTGCGGGCAGTGCACCGGGTACAGAACAACGGAACTGAGGATGTGGTCTTTATTGAGGTGCAGCTTGGCGACTATTTTGGTGAAGACGATATTGAACGACTGGAGGATGATTATGGCCGCATCGCA
>JBDLIF010000431.1:0-1794 GCA_039714955.1 Pseudomonadota bacterium
ACAACCGGAGAGATCGTATTGAAGCGCGCATTGATCACTGGCGGCAGCGGAGATATCGGCTCCGCGATCTGCCGTCGTCTCGCCTCCCGGGATACCCATGTCATCGTACACGCCAACCAGCATATCGAGCGCGCCGAGACCCTGGCCGAGTCGATCAGAGATAGTGGTGGGTCCGCCGAAGCGATCGCCTTCGATATCACGGATGCAACGGCCACGCAGGCCAAGCTGCAACAACTCCTGGAGCTGGGTCCGGTGCAGATCCTGGTACACAATGCCGGCATCCATGATGATGCCCCGTTGGCGGGCATGACCCCTTTCCAGTGGCAGCGGGTCATCGACGTCTCGCTGAACGGCTTTTTCAACGTCACCCAACCCCTGCTCCTGCCCATGATGGGGACCCGCTGGGGCCGGGTCATCAGCCTCTCCTCCATCGCGGGCCTCACGGGCAACCGGGGGCAGGCCAACTATGCCGCCGCCAAATCGGGCCTGCATGGCGCCGCCAAATCCTTGGCGATCGAACTGGCCTCTCGGGGCATCACCGCCAACGTGGTCGCTCCCGGCATTATCCAAGGCGGCATGACGGACGGGGTATTCGACCGGGATGCAATCAAACGGCTGGTGCCGATGAAACGGGCCGGTACGCCGGAAGAGGTGGCCGCCCTGGTGAATTTTCTTGTCTCCGATGAGGCGGCCTATATCTCCGGCCAGGTTATCTCGATCAATGGGGCCATGGCCTGATGCAGACCGCCGTCGTCATCCCGGTCTACAATGAAGCCAGAACCATCCGGCGTGTGGTGGAGGGAGCGCTCAAGCAGACCTCCAGGGTGATCGTGGTGGATGACGGTTCCGTGGATGACAGCCATCGGCAACTCGAGGAGATGGATGTCACCCTGCTGCGAAACCCGCATAACATGGGTAAGGGTTTCAGTCTGCAACGGGGCCTACAGCATGCCCTCTCTCTGGGTGCTCAGCTGGTCATTACCCTGGATGGTGACACACAGCACAATCCCGCTGAGATCCCGGGGCTGTTACAGGCAGCCGCGGCACATCCAGACAGGATCATTATTGCCGCCAGGCTCAGGCAACGGCAGAACGCACCGAGACTCCGCCTGTTCGCGAACAGGTTTGCCGACTTCTGGGTCTCCTGGGCGGCCGGGTACCCGGTCGTCGACTCCCAATCCGGCTTTCGCCTCTATCCCCGCAAGGCATTGGAAGCCACGCATATCCAGATCAGCCCGCAACAGGGGTTCGTATTCGAGAGCGAATTTCTGATTGAAGCCGCCCGACACAGAATCTATAGTATCTCGGTCCCGGTCGAATCGATCTATCGTGCGGGCGGGCGGGGCAGCCACTACAGACCCTGGAGAGATACCTGGCGCATCGTTCGCATGATTGCGGGAAGGCTGATACGTCGAGGACTCTATTTGAGGGGACTGTTGCAGGCCATTCAGCTGATGTCTGATCCCAGGAATATTAATTGAAGGAATGCACCACCATCTCGAATCTTCAACGCCTCATTAAACTTTTATCAACGAACCAACCAAAGGAAGTACAAAGATGACAAAATATCTAAAAACCATGCTATTTGGCGCCGTTCTGGTCTTCACGCTGGGGCTGTTGGGTTGCCGAACCGCACCTGTCTACAATGTTGAGCAATCGCCCATCGATGTCAGCGCCCAGGCCACCCTAAAAGATATCAAGAAGAGCATCATGCAGTCGGGCGTCGGTCTGGGTTGGCAAATGAAGGAGACCGAGCCGGGCCTCATCACCGGTACTCTCTATCTTCGCGACCAT
>JBDLIF010000432.1:0-1627 GCA_039714955.1 Pseudomonadota bacterium
TTTGGGGAAGCGATTGTTTTTTGACACTCGTCTCACCTGAAGCTTCGTAAACAACTAAAAAAACTTGTCTACAGGAGGTGTCCCACATAAGAAAAACACCCAACCGTGCGGTTTATCGGAGGAGGGCATATAAGCCCCATTAAGAGATCGCACATATCAACAATAACTCCCAGGATAAGACCTAAGGAGAGATCCGAATGAAATTACTACCTATGAGCCTGGCGCTGCTTATTGCGAGCACGCCACTCCTGGCCGACGATGGCCAGATGTTGCGTAGAAGCGTATCCAGCCCACCGGGCATCACTGAAGACCCAGAACCTCATGGGGCACATGCCTTTGTCTCCCTCATGAACTTCCGCGTGCCCACCCAGCGGGCAAACGGTACGGTAGAGCCTGTCGAATATTACAACATCGACGATGCGCTGGTCATGACCTTGGAGACGGCCAAGCCGCTCATCAATGTCTATGTCTACGGTCCATCTAATGGATTCGACGACTTTTCCCAGTCCGGCTTCGCAGGCCACGGTCGGCGTGACGCCTTTGGTGCAGTCAGTCTGGACGACGGTGAGACCTGGAAGGTGACCAACCTCTCCAACTCCGGCGACGAGAGCTCCTTCGTGATCGCAGATCCCATCCCGGATCCCGGTTTACCCGTCGGCGATGCCGACGGCACTTGCGATCTTGAAGATATCATCGAAACGGCATCCTGGGAAGATTTCACAAACAACAGAAACTTCGGCCGCTTGGCGGTTGCAGGCGAGGCCGATTCCCGCGATCGCATCGATATCATCAATGGCGTGACTGGCGACGAGCTGTTCAGTGTACGCGCGACTCGCGATGGCGATTTCGAGAGAGAGCGCAATGTTGCCCTTTCTGAAGCTCCCTGTACCGTCGCCGCCGTGATCGACGATGTGCAAAGTTGTTCTATCGAGGTTGAAGGCGCCCCCGAGGACTGCGTCGGTGAAGAGGTAGACCCAACCCTGATCACTGACTACCCCGGCGACGTCACCAACATCTTCCATAGCACCGCGGGCAACCGGGTCCTGGCGGCCTGGCAGAGCAAGTTCTGTCAAGCGGGCAATCCTGGCTTCTCTCTGGAAGACGATGAGAAAGATGCACTTGCCGCCTATCTGGAAATCGATCCCCTGGTCGATCTCTATCTGGAAGACCTGTTCGTGGTTGGCGGTTCTCAAGCATCCACCGATTACCGTGAGCAGGAAGAGTTCCCTGGCGAGTATGACGATGTCGCTGAGGTCCCCTACAGCTGTCTGTGGAGCGCGCGTGGTATCCTGCGCGAGAACCCGGAAGTGGCCGATACCACCCAGTTGGTGTGGATGCAGGCCGAGCGTCTGACCTCCGGTAGGCGTGACGTCAACCGTGTCGAGACCGCCTGTGTGGCCGGCGCCGGCTGCGCCGTCACATGGCAGGAAGACCCCGAGGGCGTGCGTCCGGGTTCGGGTGAAGGTCCCGGAACCGGCTGGTCCGGCGCCACGACTGCCAGCAAGACCGACATCTGGTACAGCTACACCCCCTGGGAGTTTTTCGACTATTACTCACCAACTGCTGATATCGCTGATGCAATACCGCTGGCCGACAACACTTTAGAGAGCAAGCCGAAGGCAGCTGT
>JBDLIF010000433.1:0-1601 GCA_039714955.1 Pseudomonadota bacterium
ACAGATATCTGCCGGAGCATGTGTTTGCCGGCACGCCCCTGATGCCCACGGTGATGGGGTTGGAGGCCATGGTCCAGGCCGCCATGGCCTGTCTTGGGACCCGGGAGGTCCCGCTCATCCGACAGATTGTTCTGAAACGTCCTCTGATCGTTTCTGAAGAGAGCGGCACCGTGGTGAGAATCCAGGCCCTGTGCGATGCAAGGGTCGACAACACCATCACTGTGGTTGTGCGCATGGGTTCCGACGGCGATGGTTTCGCCGCGGATCATTTCGAGATCCGCTGTCTGTTCGGCTCGCCGCAACCGGAGCTTGACAGCGTGCCGGTGCTCCCCGCACTGCCGGAGGAGAGTTATCCAAAGGGACCCGAGGAGTTTGCCCCCAGCCCCCTGTTCCAGGGCAGGTTTCTGCGCCGCATCAACCACATCTTCGCGCTCAGGCCCTTTGAGGAGAGCCTTACGGAGATGACCGCGCCGGTTGGCGCCAGGTACTACTCCGCCGAGTTCGAGCAGCAGACCCGGACCCTCTCTCCGGCGATCTGCGATTCCATGCTGCAGGCAGCGGGACTCATGGCGCCGGCCGGCTACCTGCCCGAGTCCATCGAGGAGATCCGCACTTTCAGGCCCCTGCGGGAGGGGGAGAGGTTGATCTGCTGGGCAAGGGGCATGGAACGGGGCGAAGCATCCCTGACCACCGACATCCTGCTCTACGATCAGGCGGGCAATCCGCTGCAGTGGATCAAGGGGCTGGTGGTCAAGGCGCCCTCCACCGCCGTCGACCTGCAACCCAGGCTGCGCACCAAGCAGCTGACCCCGGAGCGGATACAGGCGAGTCTGCAAGGCGTCTTGCGTGGCACGCCTCTCTCCCTCGCCCTGGCCCATGACAGTGACCTGTTGCGCCAAACGGCCCTCTCGTTGCTGCCCATGCAGGAACGTGAGGAGTTGCTGCAGGATGTGGCCCAACCCAGGCAGACCTCGAAACTGGTCAACCTGCTGGCCACGAGAAAATCGGCCATCCAATATTTCAGGGATTCCCGGCAGCCCGGCTTCACTCCGGATCAGATACAACTCAGACATGCCGATGACGGCAAGCCGCAACTGAGCATGAGCGAACTACAGAATGACACGGATCAACTGAGCCTCTCTCTCGCCGACAGTCACGGCGTCTCCACCGCTGTGATAGGAGAAACGCCGGTGGGTATAGATATCGAGGTGATCGAGACCCGCGACAGCGAGACCTGGCTCGGGCTCTTGGGCGACGACGGCTATGCGTTGGCCCTGAGGATGCAACGGGAGACCGGTGAATCCTTTGATATCTCCGCCACCCGGGTCTGGACCCTGATCGAGGCCGGCAAGAAGGCCAACGGTCTGCAGCGCGGAATCCCCCGATTCAGCTCTATCCTCGGTGAGTACTGGGTAGCCCTGGACGGGCCTGAGGGAGAGACTGGTCGGATGCTGAGCACGATGATCGACGATGAAGAGAACCAATTCGTGATGAGCCTGGCCATCCAGGATGGCGCTTCATCCATGCAGGAGCGGCAATATGGGTGAGCACATACTGGTGGTCAACGGCAGTCCAAGGGCCCAGCGGGGCACCACAGGTAT
>JBDLIF010000434.1:0-1537 GCA_039714955.1 Pseudomonadota bacterium
GGTAATCAAGGGTTTCGACATCACCCTGGCCTGGCCACCGGAAGATGCGGATGAGGAGGCCTTCGACGACGACGGTTTCTACACCAAGAGCGATTTCCGGGTGATCACCGAGTTGGAGCCGCTGGATGGTCAGGTAGCTTACTCGGAAGAGTCCCTGGCGAAAGGCAAGGTCGCGTTTGAAAAATCCTGCACCGAGTGTCACGGCGACGAGGGCCGCGGCAACATCCTCTCCGGCAAGAAGCTGGAGGATGACTGGGGCAATCGCATCTGGCCCCGGGATCTGACCAAGCCCTGGACCTGGCGCGCAACCCAATCCACGGATCTCACTGAGAAGGCGCGGGACGAGACCATCAAGGCGATCTACCGCCGTCTCTCCATTGGTATCATAGGCACGCCGATGCCGGCCCATCGCGCCATCGAGGAGGGCAACAAGGACCCGGTCAGCCTGGAGGATCGCTGGCACATCGCAAATTATGTCTACAGTCTGCGCGACCAGACCGTGCAGCCGCAGGACGGCCCGGTGGTCACCGGCATGAAGCTGACGGGTGAACTGCCTGTTGCTATGGATGACGAGCGCTGGCAACAGGCGCACGCGGTCACCCTGCACCTGGTGCCGAATGTCATCAAGGAGGAGCGGCTCTTCACCCCGCTCAACGATGCGGTCAGCGTTCGTGCGCTGTATAACGACCAAGAGATCGCCTTCCTGCTCGAAGTGGCGGACCGCACCGAGAGCCGTCCCGGCATCGAGTACTTCACGGAACTGCAGGACGAGAATCTGGAGATGCACCCGGATGCCCTGGCCATCCAGTTCCCCCATGACGATGCCTATATGTCGGCGCCCATGGTGGAGAAGCCGCTCTATCGTCATGGCGATGCCAAACACAAGACCACGATCTGGTATTGGAATGCGGGCAGTGTCGAGCCCAAGCGCGACGCCACGGGGATGCTGCTGGATGGCAGTGGGCCCGACAAGAGTCTGATACCCCGTGAGGACGATAGCAGCCTCTCCGCAAACGGCGAGTGGCGAGACGGTGTCTGGCGCGTGTTGATGAAACGCCCGCGCAACAGCGGTAATGGGGATCTGGTGTTCAATGAGGGAGAGTTCATTCCGATCTCCTTCGCCAACTGGGATGGCAGCAACGGCGAGATCGGCGCCAGACACACCCTGAGCACCTGGTACTGGCTGGTGCTGCCGCCTGAGCTGGACGTGAACAAGGTCTACGGTTTGCCCGCCGGTATCGCACTCCTGGTGTTTCTTGCCGGGGTGTTGCTGGTCAGATCACAGAGAGGAAAAGCCGGTCGTTGATTGGTTGATTGTCTTGGGCTTGGTTGGCCGAAAAAAAGAGGACGAAAGTGTTATACGCATTTATCGCAGCCTTGTCATCGGCCCATTTCGCAGCTTAAAACTTAAAACTTCAAGCTTCAAACCGCGCAAGCTCTTGCTCCAGTGCCTGCTCCAGCGTGGCTGAGAGGTTAATTTTCACCCCCGTGTTTTTGCAAGACGAAGACAAGAAACGATGAATGGCAGAGGCTTACT
>JBDLIF010000435.1:0-1510 GCA_039714955.1 Pseudomonadota bacterium
CCCAGATACGCCAACCTCTTTCTCGGGCATATCGTCAGGATGCAGGAAGAGATCGGTACCGGTGGCGGTGGTTTCCGATTCATGTATGCCGCATTTCTGCAGGAGGCCGCGGCTATCATGTCTTCGGATCTGCTGGCGGAGGCGGCCGACAAGATGACGGATATCGGGGATGAGTGGCGTCTGTTTGCCCTGATGTGCGCCCGCATGAGTAAGCAACGTCATGGCGATAGCTTCTCGAGCATCGCGGAGCAGATGCATAAGATCGCCCGACAGGAGTCGGATCTTTACCGCCTGCTCAGTACCTATCGATAATCGTCAGACTGATTCTGCAAGAGCGCCGCTTGCGGTTGATCAGGCAAAGACGATCCCCTGTGGTCAGTTTCTCCAGTCCCTTGGCAAGATAGTAACCGCTCTGGGTCGAAAAGCGGCCGGGTGAAGGGAGATTGAGCTGTTCGCCGGGAAATTTTTCCGGGGATAATAGGCGGCTGTCGACGCTCTCTGTCAGGATGAAATGACTGATGTCGTTTGCCTGCATACAGTCGATGGCCGCCCGCGAACCGCCCAGTGAACCGCAATAGCCGATGGCCGCGATGGCTCGAGTATCGGTCTGCCCCGAGCCGCAATAGAACCAATAACTGCCCTCGCCCAGGATCGTCTCCCGGGGATATTGCATGCGTATCTTGTGCAGCTCCGGGTCCAACGGCGCTTCATCAACCGTGCCGACCAGCATGGGTGTGTGGAATTCATGCTGCCAGATACCGGCCAGCTGAAAGGCGGCCTCCAGGGAGCACTCATCCCTGGAGACCGTCAGGGTCCGCCCCTTTGTCCCCAGCACCTGGTTCAAATAGAAAGCGGCCGAGTTATTCACACTGTTGATGAAGCCGATCGGGCTGGGCAGCCTGTTATCGACAAAGAGCTGTTCGTTGATCTGGATGGTGCTGGAGAGGTTGGCTTCACCAGTGGCAAGGATCAGCGGGGTGTCGTCCGCCAGCCTGTCCGTCCCCGCGCAGGCCGAGAGCCCGAGCAGACCCAGCTGGGTCAATCGGTCGGAGCGGCGTGGCAGACGAAAGGGTGTAGCGTCGATTTGTGGTTTCAGCCTGGGTGGCCGGTCCTTCACCGGGTGGCTGATGCCGCCCCAGGTGTAGATGGGCAGGTTGAGGTTCAAGCGCTTTTCTCCAACACCAGCACCGTATTGTTGCCGCCAAAACCGAAGTAGTTGAGCAGATAGAGGCCGGCCTGCGCTGCTTGCTCCAAGGTATTGGGCGTGAACGATAGCTCGGGGTCTGGGGTAGAAAAATTGGGGGTTTTGGGGATGTAGCCATCGGCCAGGGCATGGCAGAAGAGCACCAGTTCCAGCACGCCGCAGGCCCCCAGGGTGTGGCCGATATAGGGTTTGATGGCCGTTACCGGTGGAATCTTATTTACACTACCATTAGCTGGATCTGTGTGTGTCGGTGATGTACCTGGTTGGTGAGGACGCCGTGAATCCATCCCTGGTCGCTTCCGGCTT